>CALZIK010000072.1 GCA_945787635.1 Thermoanaerobaculia bacterium
GCCGGCAGTCCGGGCAGCGCACCCGGGCGACGCCCTGGTCGAAGATGCCGCAGTCGAGGTAGCGGTGGACCACCGGCTCGACGCAGCTTCGCAGGTACCCATGAGTGGCGAGAAAGCGCTCCTCGTAACCACGCACGAAGTGCTCGAAGTGGTGGGTGAGGGCCCGATCAGGACCGTGCGCTCAGGATGGCGCCCCCTAGCCTGACCTTCTCACCGAGGGTCGTCACGAGAGGCGGCAGATGTTTGGAGATGCAAGGCTTGCGATCGAGGGCGACACAAGCGTACCGTCCGTACGCTGAGGAGTCAGTCGGCGCAGCACGGTGTTCTCGGACTAGGCGAGCCCCAAGGCTCGGGAACCGTGGGTTCAAGGGGTGCTGCCGCACTCCGAACAGACGAGCCTGGCCTCGAAGCGAGAGAGGATAGGCCCCGAGTCGGTCTCCTCTGAGCGCAGTTCGAGCACCAGGTCGCCATTGCAACCGCGGCACGAGAGACCTTCGAGACCCAGGCTCGTCGCCAGCTTGACCGCATCCAGCGCTTGTGGATCGATCGCCAGTCGCAGTCTGTCCGCCGCGTGCCGAGAGCGCCTGGCCGCGAGGATCGAGTCGATCTTGTCGACGACCTCTTGGGCCTTGGTCGTTGCCTTGCTCAAGTATTCGTCGGCACCGAGCTTGAGGGCATTCTCGACCAGACTCTCTTGGTCCCTCGCCGTGAAGACGATGACCGGGATGTGCTCGGTCGCCGGGTTTTGCTTGATTTTCTCCAGCACTTGGAGACCGTTCATCGTCGGCAAGCCCAGGTCGAGAAGCACCAGGTCGACATGCTGAGCTGCGAGGATCTCCAGCCCCTCCTCACCGGTTCCCACGATCTTCGTTTCATAGGAGGCGAGCATCAGCCGGTGGTGGTAGAGCTTCTGAACCAGCCGAGAGTCGTCTATGACCAAAACCGTTCCGTGCATGGGTTTCACCCGCCTTTCAGCCCACATTATCGCGGTCGGCGGGCCCACGGCCCGCTATGGAGTAGTTCGCTTCGAACTCAGGAGGTGTGGACTAGTATCCAAACGCACATAGGTTGGCCATTGACGGTCTGTGTGACTTGTCACACTCGGGTAGACGCGTCCGGGGGAGATCTCGAGTTCAACTATCGGCTGCTTGAAGACGGCAACAGGCGCACCTCTCCCAGGCTCCCTAGCGTGAGAACTGAAAGCCACGGAATCAGGCGGATTCTGCGATGAACTCGAGCGTCTCCGGAGGCGCGTGGGCCAGCGGCTCGGGCTCCTGGGCGGGCAGCTTCAAGCTCTTGCGGATCCCTTTGGCGGCAGCGAAGTCGAGGATAAAGGCGAGAATCTTCATCTCGGCGCCACAGAACGGGCACAAGAGCGGATCGACCTCGTAGACGCGACGAATCAACTTCGCCCACGTCAGCCGAACACGTCGCGTGAACTCGTCGTCGTCCCGGTTGGCCGGTGTCTTGGACCTCTGGCCGCCGCGGAACTCGGCTCGGCCCAGCTTCTGATCGCCGGCACCCGGCTCACCGTCTCGCCCGAGAGCCAGACGGTTCCCTACAACACGCCGACCATCGTCGAAACCAGCCTCGAGGGCTTCGACGCCTCGCTCGGGGCGCGCAAGACTCGAAAGACAGCACGCCCGCCACACGGCGGGCTTCACCACTTTCGGCCCAATGCGTCCTTGAGAATCCTCGGGGATCAGGTCAATGGACAAACCTGTCAAGGTTGCCGGCGGGAAGGCCGGAACCTCGGTTTGCGCTCCTAGCGCCAGGAGGCTATACTTCCGCGCGTAATAAAATTTGTGAGACACCTAACATCCCGAAACCGTGGCCGGGCGGCTGTTCTCGTAGCAGCCGGCTTGGCGATGGCCGGGCCGGCGAGCGGCCAGCCGACGGTGGTAGCGACCGCCGAGGGGCAGATCGGCGAGACGCCGGGCTCGGCCGACAAGGTGGAGGGGGCGCGCTTCGAGAGTATTCGGGGCCAGGCCGGCGACTTGCTGTTCGGTGGCATCTTGGTTTTCGGCGGGCCGATGCCGCCGTCGCCCGCGATGCAGTTTGTTACCGACCGGATCCACGGCACACCCAATCCGAGTCAGGTCGGCGCCACGGCGAGCTTGTTCAGCAACGTGTTCAGGGTCGCGCCAGCGGCAGCGCGCTCGCGCAACGCCGCAGACGATGGCGACTTCGTGGCGTTCAGCTTCGCGGTGGACGGCGCCATGGCGAACACGCAGACTGTCCGGATCGCGACGTTCGATGAAACCGGAAGTTCGCTCATCGACATTCCGGTGGCCACGGACGTCCCGACCTTCCCCGACCCGACTCTCAACGAGACCGGTGTCGCCGTGGACGATCAGGGGCGGGCCACGGTGGTCTACACGGAGTTCGACATGGGCTCACCGAAAGTCGAGGCTGTGCGTCTGGACTCCGGCAGTGGCTCCGTTCTCGATCCGGCGTTTCTGATCGTCGACGGGCGCGCCGGCTCCGACGTGGCGCTCCTCGATCCGTCAGGCGAGCGGCTGGTCATCCCGACGACCGACTTCGGGAGCATCAAGGGCAAGATCGTGGATTTCACGGGAACATCGCCGGTCGTTCTGCCGGAGTTTCCGATCAACTCGACCGTTCCGGCTATTGCAGCCCTGAATCCGGCGGTCGCAGCGGATCCCGCGACCGGTTCGTTCATCGCCACCTGGGAGGATGTCTCCGCCACTTCCGGCAATCCGGTCGATATCCGCGCCCGCCGCTTCGACGCGATGGGCAACCCGATCGGCAACGACTTCGTGGTCAACACGACGACGGCGAACGCCCAGGGGCAGCCCGCGGTCGCGGTCGGTCCGGGGGGCGAGTCTGTGGTCGCCTGGGCGGGCGACGCGACGGTGTCGCAGGATGAGCTCGACGTCTTTGCCCAGGTCTACGACGCGATGGGCAACCCGATCGGCGGCGAGATCCGGGTCAACACCACGACGACCGACTTTCAGGACCGCCCCGACGTGCGCTTCCTGCCCGAGCAGGACGCGCAAGGGAGGCCGCAGTTCGCGGTCGTCTGGCGTGACGCGACGAACGCTGACGGCTCGCTCCCGAACGGGACGGGGAGGAGCTACAAGTGCTTCTCGATCGATCCGGGTAACGAGGTGCCGATCTTCGAGGACGGTTTCGAGTCCGGGGACACGACCTCGTGGTCAAGCCAGCAGGAGAATCCGTAGGGATGAGGCGCACTGCAATCTGGCCGACGATGGCCGTGGCGCTGGGAGCGGTTTCGTGGCTGGCGGCGCCGCTCTCGGCCGGCGCTTTGGACGTCAACGCCACCGCAGCCGCCGAAGGAGCCAACGGGCTCGAGGTCACTCCCGGGTCGAGCTGCGTGGCTTCAACGCACGTCACCGTCGATGAAGCGTCGATTGTCGGGGACCGCACCGCCTGCAGCACGATCACCGTCAAGCAGGGCGCCGTCGGCAGCAGCTCGACCTTCGCCGCGGGCGACGTGATCGTGTTCGAGGACTTCTCGGTCTCGGCCGGAGGTGTCTTCACGGCGGGCACCGACGCGTCTTTGAGTCCGTTCGCCTGGGTCGGAACCGACAGCCCGAGCTCGGAGACCAGCTACATCGCCAGGTTCATGATCAATCTGGATCCCGCAACGATCGTCGGTTCCGATCGCTTCTCGGTGCTCGAGGGCTTCGACAGCGCGGGCGCGAGCTGGTTCAAGGTTCTTCTGAGGCGCAACGCGGCCCCGGCCGAGAATCGGCTGTTGCTCGAAGCGCGCGAGGACAACGGTACGCTCGTGGCGACGTCGTTCGGAGCGGAGATCATGGTGCCGGCCGGGTGGCACGAGGTCGAGGTGCGTTTCGGAGCGGGGGTGGGTACCGGCACGCTGCTGGTGGCGCTGGACGCGGTGCCGTTCGGCGGCCTGACCGGGCTCGCCAACGCTACCGGGCGCATCGACCTCGTGCGTTTCGGGGCCGTCGGCGGAGAGCCGGCGGGCACGACCGGCAGCTACTACCTCGATTCGTACGAGTCGTTCCGAACGCTTTCGCCGTAGCGCTCGGGGTGCGCGCCTATTCTGGATACCGTCGCAACCGCCAGTAAGAGGCCTCGAACGGCTCCGAAGACAGGAGAACGGTGCCGTCCTCGGGCCCTTTCTTGACGAACTCGCCGTGGACGCCGGCGAAGGCCGCGATGACCCCCGGTGTGAGGTCGGGGTCCGGGGGTAGTTGCGGACCTTGGCCGACGGCTTTGTATTGGCCGGGCCCGGTCTTCATGATCGTATGGACGAAAATCTCGCCGAGATGTTGTCAGCGCGGTAGGAATTTGGTTTTTCGCGCAGCGAGGGTATTAGGCCTAAAAAGTGCCGCGGAAGGGCCGCTGCGAGGCTGGCTGCTGCGAACAGGACCCAGCCTGGTCGGCCCGAACCCGCGTGGACGCCCGGCCGGAGGGTCTCGAGGTCGATGGCCAGCCGCTTGGAGGGGCTTCAGACGCACGTGTCCCAGACTCCCCGGGAACTGGCCGCGAGCAGCTCAGGCGGATTCTGCGACGAGCCCGAGTATCTCTGGAGGCGCGTGCGCCAGGGGCTTGGGCTCCTGGGCCGGGAGCTCGAGGCTCTCGCGAATTGCCTTGGCCGCACCGAAGTCGAGGATGAAGGCAAGGAACTTCATCTCGGCACCGCAAAACGGGCACAAGAGCGGGTCGACCTCGTAGACGAGGCGAATCAACTTGGCCCAGGTGAGTCGAGCTCGTCGGGTGAACTCGTCGTCATCCTTCCGGCCCGACGTTGCGGTGGTGTCTCCCGCCAGTGCGGCCTTACGGCGTTTGCCCCGAGCTGCGTTGGCGTAGAAGCCCCAGTAGCGAACGGTCTGCTGCGACAGCTCGGGAATGTGGTCGACGACGCGGGCAAGAAACTCGAGCACGTCCCAGCGAGCTTCGCCGCCGTGAGATCCCCCGCGACGCGAGGGCCGGCTCCGGCAAACGACTTCGCCGGTCTCTGTCTCCCAGCTCAGCCGCTTCAGAACGATCGGGCAGCGGATCATGTACCGGCCGAGCCGCACTGCACCCTTGCGGTCTTCGACTCGCACCGCTCCGTGGGCCGAGAAACCGCTGTGGCGCCAGGACAGGAGGTTGTCGACGATCGCCTCCGAGATCAGCTCTTTGTGTAGCAGCATCCGCAGCACCTCGGCGCGAAACAGCCGCTCGACATGCTGGGAACTGGGGCTTCCTCCGACTGTCATAGAGGTCCCGATCTAGGACACCCACTTGTATACAAAGCCTTGCTAGGTATAGAATCGCTAGGCATGAACAAACCTGAGAAGAAAGAGGCCCCGCCTAACGCAGTCGAGGGGGAGGTGCTCAAGGGGCATCTGGAGCTCCTGGTGCTGTCGGTGATCGCCGCCGGGGCCGGGCACGGGTACGCGATCATCGAAGCCCTGCGGGATCGAAGCCACGGAGTGCTCGATCTTCCCGAAGGCACGATCTACCCACTGCTTCACCGGCTGGAGGATCGCGGGCTGCTGCGCAGCCGGTGGGTCTCGGTCAAGAGGCGGCGCCGGGTCTACCAGCTGACCACCGTTGGCGAGGAGACCTTGGAGCGGCGGCGACACGAGTGGAAGCTCTTCACTCGCGCCATCGGCTCGGTGCTTGCCGGATGAGACGCTCGCGGCAACCTGGCACCGCCCTCCTGGCGGAGCTGCGGCGGGAGCTGGCGAGCCGGCGGATCGGGA
>CALZIK010000073.1 GCA_945787635.1 Thermoanaerobaculia bacterium
ACGGCGCAGACGTCGAGATGGGGAGACTTTGCGATGTCGGCCCAGATCGGCTCGGCGGAGCTTTCGTTCGAAAAGAGGCTCTTTGAACCGGGGCCCGACGAGATCACATGCATGCGCTGCAAGCATTATGCGGAGCTTCGGATCGGAACCGACGAGCAGGACTTCCAGCGGGTTGATTTCGACATCGAGCATCTGATCGCCGGCTACCGCTATTACGCGTACGTCCAGATGAAGGACGGACCGAGCGGACACATGGTGGACGGCGCCTGGGCCGCCTACCTGGGCGCCGGGCTCGGCAGGTACGAGCTCGACCCCGGTTTCACGGTTTCCGGCTGGAGCTTCCGGGCCGGGGTGGATCGCAAGGTCACCGAGGCCTGCAAGGACGGTCGGCCGGCAAACTGGTACATGGATTGGGAGGTCAGCGCGACCTACCACCAGCTGGCGCTTCCCGGCGCCGATTTTGATTACTGGAACTATCAGACCGGTCCCAGAATCATCTTTCCGAGCAAGCGAGACAAGGCTCGCGCGGAAAACCTGAAGATCTGCAGCGGCAACGAAGGTTGAGCCCGCGAGGGTGAGCCGGACGGCTCACCCTCGTGCCCACCTTCCGTTCCCGATTCCTTCTCTCGGCTACACCCGCTGACCGGCGGGGCGGCCAGAGCCGCGTTCGATTTCGATCGCCTGAACGCGGGTGAGAGAAAACCGGCACGCCCTTCGTCTTGCTCCCTGCACGACGACAAACCCGCGTGGGCTCGGCAACGAAACGTCGTGCCCAACTCGCGCGGGACCAAGAGCAAGGCCGAGAGGCCGGAGGAGGGATCAATGAGGAGTTGGAATGTGACGATGCGACGACTGGCGATCTGGGCTTTGCTTTTCCCGGCACTTAGTGGTGTAGCCCGGGCCCAGGATAACGACCTGGAAATGGACCCGGCGCCGAACATCACGGCGGCCGCCAATGGCGCGAACTGGCATTCGCCCGACATCAAGCTCGGCGCCGACTTCGGTGACGCCTCGGTGCCGGACACGGTTCGGCGCGGCGCCGACACCCCGATTTTCGCGAAGTTCGAGATCAACGGGATTCAGGACTTCACGATCACCAACGGTATTCGGATCTTCTTTCACTACCGAAACGCTGCGATCGGTGAGACGCCGCCGGCGATCACCGACGCCAGCTGGAACGCGATCGGGACCCTTGCCGTGCCGCACAACCCGGCCGAGCCGTTCTTTCTGACTCAGGAGTGGCCGACCGACTTTCCCTCGGTCGTCACCAAGAGCGTCAGCTGGGTGCCCCCGATCGCGGGCAACCTGTTTCACGTCCGCGCGCATGTGGTCTACCCCGGCGAGACGCCGACGACGGCGAGTCCGACCGATGACGATCCGGGCGACAACGTGGCGATCTCGCTCTACGAGAGCATCCTGGGCGTTCGAGACGTGGACCTCGTTATTGTTCACGACGTCTCGGGCAGCATGATCACCAACACCTTTGCCGGGGACACCTATCTCGCCCACGCGAAGAGCCGCGCCTCGAACTTCATCTGGATGATGTCCGAGAGCCACAAGCTCGGCGTGGTCGCGTTCGGCGGCTGCCTGGCGGGCGGCAGGGAAGACATCTGGACGGTTCCGGCGACGCCGCTTTCCCCGGCGAACTTCGGCAACAAGGCCGCGGCGATTGTAGCGATCGCGGCGAACGTCACGGTGCCCAACGCCGGCTGCCTGACGCCTCTGGGCGTCGGCGTCGAGCGGGCGATCCAGATTCTGACCGCCGAGGCGGCGAGCCCGGACCGCAAGCGCACGATTCTGCTCTTGAGCGACGGCTGGGAGAACAGCGGAACGCCGAGGGCGTGCAACGGCGCCGATCCGGCGTCGCCGTGCCTGGGCACCGGGATTCTCAGTCAGCTCCAGGCCAACGACATCCGGCTCTACTCGATAGCCCTGGGCGCCGCCGCCGGTACCGAGTGCCTCGAGTGCCTGGCGTCGAATACCTCGGGCAGCTGGTACGCCCCCGCCGGCCCCGGTCTCGATCTCGGCGAGGTCTACCTGCACATGCAGCAGGCCTACAGCGCCGACGACCTCTACCGGATCGACCGTGGCACGAGTGGCGGCGGAGATGACGCCTACCGGACCTTCTTCGAGGGCGCCGACAACCTGCTGTACTTCAACCTTCAGACCGACCGTCTCGACGCCGAGCTCGACCTCGAGATCCGGCCTCCGGGCGGAGCCTGGACGGCTGCGGGCTCACTCGCGGGAGCCTCGGTGCACCGAGACCGCGGTTATCTGGTGGTACGGGTCACCAACCCGGCGGTGGGAGAGTGGGGCTACCGAGTGGTCGGTGAGCCACGACAGGATTATCTCGTCGCGGTTCGCTCCGACCGGGTTGCCACTCGCCTCCGGCTCGATCTGCGATCCAAGGGGATCGTGGGCTCCGCGCTCGGGATCCGAGCCCGGCTCGAGCGCCTCGGCGAGCCGATCGACAACGCTCGTCTGGTGGCCAAGGTCCAGTTCCCGGCGCGGGTGTCCTTCGAGACCCTGCTGCGGAAGTTCGCCCGCGAGCTGATTCTGCAGACCGGCCGCCTGCCGCTCGATCCCGAGTGGCGCGAGAAGAGCAAAGATCTCACGCCGCGCGAGCTGTTCCTCAAGTCCCTGGGCGACCGTCGACGCGAGCTCGACGAGCTCGCGAAGACCCGAACCGTGGAGATTGCGCTCGAGCAGACCGGTCCGGGCGTCTACTCAGGTGTCCTGGAGCAGGTCACCCAGATCGCCGGCGAGTACAAGGTCTCGGTCGAGTATTCGACCGAGAAGGCGGATCGCACCTGGTCCGAGTCGGTTCGGCTACGGCCCGGCCGGCTGGATCCGGACCGCTCTTCTGGTGAGCTGGTGGTGGTCAAGGACGCGAGCGGCAAGGCGACCTGGCTGCTTCGCGTCTATCCGGCCGACACCTTCGGCAACGCTCTCGTTTCGCAGGCGGCGGTCGCCGGGCTCGAGGCGGTGATCGATGGCGCCAAGCCGGAAGGCAAGCCGGTGGTCGCGTTCGACAGCGCCGTCGAGCAGCAGCTCAAGGTCGATGGCCGGCGCCGTCCGGTTCTCAAACGACTGACGATCGGGGGCAAGGAGATTCCCATTCGCTATACCGAAGACGGTGCCAACGACCCCAAGCGGTAGAGCGCCGATCGCAAGTACAAAACCATGAGATTCAAGGGAGGAAGAGACATGCAATCCATCACCACAGCTTTTCGACAGCCCATGCTGCGACGG
This sequence comes from Thermoanaerobaculia bacterium, assembly GCA_945787635.1. GTDB lineage: Bacteria > Acidobacteriota > Thermoanaerobaculia > Multivoradales > JAHEKO01 > CALZIK01. The sequence continues at coordinate 3,253 of CALZIK010000073.1, forward strand.
CTCCTCATCACCGGCCTGCTCCTGCTGACGGTGCCGGCCGGCTCGGCGTACGCGGCCGACTACTTCGTTCTCGGTCGCGTCTACACCGCGACGGCACTGGCCGCCGGCGAGGCGCCACCCGCCAATCCGCTCACCGGCGTTCCCGCCGATCAGATTCTGGGCGACGGCCTGATGGCTCAGGTGCCACGAAACCTGGTCAAGGTTCGGGTGATTCGAGCCAGCGACGGCGCTGAGCTCGGGAGCTACATCACCCGCAAGGACGGCGGGTATCTGGTTTCCTTCAGCACCGCGGCCGCGTCGATTTCGGCCCGGCTGGTGATCGAGGAGATCGCCACCAGTAAGGTCCTTTTCGACAGCGAAGCCGTGACTCTCAGCGCCTGGCCGACGCCGAACATCAAATTCGTGCTGGTGCCAGAGGAGCTCGCCGAGATCACCGGCGATCGCGAGTTTGCGACCGGGGTCAGCGCTCCGCAGTACACGGGGATTTTTACCCGGGTGGGGAAGATCGAGATCCAGACCGAGAATCCTCCGGGCTCGGGCGTTCAGCAGCGCCTGATCGACTTCGGGACGGGCGAGGCGAGCGTGCCAAACCTCGTTGCCGGTGATCTGCAGATTCCCGAGTACCGGAACTCGGCGTTCGGCGGCAACCTGTATCTCTTCGGCGCCTTCAGCCAAGATCTCTACAACGCGCCGCTCACCACCCTCAATCCCAATCTCTGCTACAAGATCGAGGTTCGGGATCTGGTCACGGCGGCGACCTCGGATTTTTCCGATCCGCTGGTCAAGACCAAGTACACGGTCAATTTCTCGACCGGCACGGTCGACACCGAACGGATTACCCTCGGTCCGCACACCATAGGCGGAGTGGCGAACTGCTATCGCCTGACCCCGATCGCGGCCAGCAACAACGAGTTCTGGAGCTTTCCCGATCTGGTGGCTCTCTGGCGGACCGGCACCCGTGACAGCCGCTATCGCCTGACCCTCTCGGTCGAGAACCTGTCGCTTCCGGTGGGTGCGACGTTCACGCCGATCGCGATGTTCACGGACATCACCGTGCGAGTGGACAACAGCCCGCTGGTGGCGCAGATTCAGCCGCTGGTCGCGGGAGACTTCGACACGCCGCGGGTGTACACGCCGGTGCCGGGAGGCGCGGTGCCGCCCGGTGCGATGCCGGCCTCGGCCGACCTGACGCCGGCGCTTCTCGAGGCTGCGTCGTTCGCGACCTACTATGGCGGCGCCGCCGATCCGACCTGCGAGATCTTCAGCGTTCAGGCTCCGGGAGACAAGTTCGTCGCGTTCAAGCTCTCGGCGCATCAGCCCAACGGCTACCTGCGCTCGTGGAACTTTCACTTCGAGCGCAACGACAAAAAGAACCAGACGCTGCTCGGCAAGGTCTACGACGGCACGCCGGTGATGGCGAATCTCGGCGGCGCGAGCGTCAACAGCTCGCAGACCTCGACCAGCGGTTTCCAGGACATGTTCCTGTATGTCGACCGCGCTCATCTGGAGGTGGCCGGCGAGCCGATTCCGATTCCGAGCTGCGCCTACCGATTCGTGGTCGCCGCCTCGCGGCGCGTCACGGACGGTTACCAGTACCTGTCGTCCAGGTGGGATCAGGACCTGCACTACGTACAGAAGTAATCCGTTTTCCAGAGCGGCCCGCCGTCGCTCGAAAAACGAAAAGGCGGGCCGCTCTAGTTTTTGGCTTGCGTTGCTCGAGCCGAGTCCTCCGGTCTCGAGGTTCTCAGTCCGCTGTAGTCTCCTGGAGGACACCGAGCTGCATCAGGTGCGGCTGAAGGACGGAAGGCGGGGCGAATCACGGAGTATCCCTACAGTCTCTCCAAGGGAGAGTTGGCGCTGGCCGTTCTTGCCGCCGACCTCGAGCGGCCCGAAGACTCGGCGCAGCCGTTCTTCGAGGTGGAGGGCTGGCGCAGGTAGACCGGTCTCGATCGAGCTCGCGAAAGCCTTCGGCGTCGAAGTAGTCGCGCTCAGAGCGCCTGGATCTCGGTCTCGAGCCGCTGGAACCGACCATCGAGGTCTTTGAGGCCCGCCTGAAGGTCACGCAGGGTCTGCCCTTCGGACCGCACGAAGCGCGTGTAGGGCAGGATCGATTCCTGGATCCGGGTGGCGCTGCGCTCGACCTCGCGGTCGAACTGGCTGGTGAGGCCGTCCATCAGGTCGCTGCGCAAAGCGATGATCTTGTCGCGGAGGTCTTTTTTGGCCTTGCGCTTGCGCGCCGGCAGGATGAAAAAACCCACCACCGCGAGGGCCGACGCCGCCAGGATGCCGGTCACGTCCATGATCTGGGTCGTCGCGAGCGCGGTGAAGAGGGTTCCGAGGCCGAGGGCTCCGGCTTCGACGATGGCGGTGCCGGCAATCGCGCTCTGCACGCCCTCGGCCAGCCGCTTGGCCTCCGAGCCTTGATCGAACGAATCGATCGAACCGCGCGCGGCGCGTCCGACGCTGTCGAGAAGCTCCTTGCGGTTGTAGTCGAAGCGTCCGAGCTCGCCCAGCACCTCGCCTTCAGAGCCAGGGGAGCGCGCGGCGTGGCTCTGACGGCGGCGCTCGATCTGCGCGGAAACATCCTGCCACTGCTCGATCTCGGCGGAGACCATCCAGTCGATGACCTCGTGGACTTTTTCTTCGAGCCGCTTCGGCGTCTCTCCGACGACCTTGCGCTCGAACTCCGCCCGGACTCGGTCCTTGTTCATGAGATCGAAGGCGCGAGTGAGCCTGAGCGTATCGTCGAAGAACTCGACCCCGCGTTTCTCGAAGGCCAGCAGCTCGTTGTCGACGTCGGCCAGGCGGAAACGGAACGCCGAGCGCAGGTCTTCCTGGTAGAGCGCGAGCTGCGTGTCGATGCTCTCGAGGGCACGGATGTCGGCCGAAAGCACCTCGAGACGCCCCTCGACCGTCTTGAGAGTCTGGCCGGCGATCCGCCGGCCGATGCCGACCGGGCTCATCAGCTTAAGCCGGACGCGCTCGGTCTCGTCGAGCACGTGAGTGATGTAGCGCTCGAGATCGTGAAACCGGCTTTCGGCCAAGAGCATGGCGTTGTCTTCGAGCTTGCCTTCGAGCGCCTTCCTGGCCGAGATCAAGTGAATCTCGGGCTCGAGATCCAGAAGCCTCTGTGCGCTGTCGCGGACGAAGTCGTGGACCTTCCAGCGATCTTCATCCGAGACCAGGAAGTCCAGCTTGTTGATGACCAAGACCAGCTTCTTGCCCCATTCCCGGATCTCCGAGAGAAAGGCCCGCTCGCTTTCGGTAAACGGACGATCCGCCGAGGTCACGAAGAGCACCAGGTCGGCCTTGGGGATGAACTCCTGGGTCAGCGCTTCGTGCTCGCGGTCGAGGGCGTTGGTGCCCGGAGTATCGACCAGATGCACCTGACGGAGAAACCCGACCGGTTCGGTCAGAATCTCGACGCCGTCAGAGCCGACCGTGCGCGTGCTTTCGGCTCCGTAGGTGATCCGGTGGATCCTGCTGGTGGTCGGCGTGACGCCCTCCTCGAGAACCCGGCTGCCCAGAAAGGCGTTCAGAAAGGTGCTCTTGCCGGAGTTGAACTCTCCGACGACCACCAGCAAGAAGAGCTCGTCGAGCGACGCGAGCGCATTCTCCAGGGTCTCGCGGGTGGTTCGAGCTCCGTCGCCGCGTTCGACCACCGCCTCGAGCTCGCGCAGCGCGTGGCGCTCACGCGCGAGAATCTCGCGCTGCTCCTCGCTCAGGACGGTTTCGAGCATCGGGCTGCCCGGCTCAGGGTCTGGCCAGGATCCGCGAATCGAGGGGGTCGAGCTTGGGGCGCGCTTCGAAACGGCAACTGCCGCCGAGCGTGGACTTGAGGCCGTTGCAACGGCTCTGGAGGTTCTTCGGTTTTGGCTTCGCGCCACCCTCGGCCCAGATCGCGAGCGCCCGCCAGGCCGCCAACTCCTCGGCCTCCTCGAACCCGCAGTGCGAGGCGGTCGATTCCTGGACGATTCCGAGCGTCAAGTTCTCAGCCGGCGCGAGCGCGCTGTACTCGGTTTGGTTCTCGACGTAGTAGACCGGATCCAAGGTGGTGTGGAGCGAGATGACCCGGGTCTCTCCGACTTCACCGGTGAGCTGCTGGAAGCGTTCGAGCTTTGCGCGGGCTCCGGGGTCGGGCGAGGCGCGCTGAATAGTGGTATTCAGCACCGGCGTCCCGTAGTCGACGCCGACGTTGCCTACCGGGAGAAGCCCTTTGAGCTTCTTTCTGTCGCGTACCAGGTCGGCGAGGTCGAAGGTCGCGTGGCGCATGGCCTCCTGGAGGCCCTCGTTGGTAATGCCGGCCAACTCGACCAGCTGGCGCAACCGCTGTTTCTGTTCGACCGTCCTGTCGGGGCGGCGTTCGTCCACGCCGGTGCAGATGTTGACCGCCGCCGCGATGTCGGCCTCGGTGAGATCGGTCGGCCCGGGAAGTCCTTTCGGGCCGCCGGGAATCACGGCCCTCGGCGCCTCGGAGCAGAGCGCGTCGTAGGCGAGCCGCAGGTCGAGGGTGCCTTCCCAGTTGGGCGCGCCGGCCAGGGGCCCGCACATCGCCAGAGCTCCGACCAGGTTGCCCAGGTCGGCGGTCTCGACGGCCGCGAGCGCGACCAAAGCGCCGGTGGACTCGCCCGCAATGTACACGTTGGCGGGTTCGCCAAACCGGGCGGCGAATGTCGAATAGACCTTCTCGAGATCGCGCTTCGACTTGAAGAGCGGCCAGCCGGTCACGCTGTAGCTGGTCGTGGCCAGCGCGTAGCCTTGGTCGAACTGCCGCTGGGCGAGCCGGCCGAAGTTCTCGACCTCCTTGATGCCGAAGGGATTCGAACGGTGGCTCCAGACGACGAGGTCGCCGTTCCATTCGCGCGGCGTGGCAAGCAGAAACGACGATCCGCCCGCGGCGCGACCCTCGACGCAGTCGCAGTCGGCGATCTGGAACGACACCGGTTGACTCCAAGGGCTCTGGCCGAGTGGGTTCAAGCCGCGCACCCTCCAGGTGTAGAAACCCGGCCCCAGAGTGGAGGAAGTGAAGCGGCAGACGCCATCGGAGCAGGCATCCGCTGCGGACACGATCGTCGAGACGCCAAGGGCGTCTTCGATCTCGAAGTCGAAAGCGGCGATGACCGGCTCCCACTTGAAAGTAGGAGTCGGGTCGAAGATCCTCTCGCCTCCAGGAGATGCGGCCAGTGGCGCGGTGGCCGGTGGGCCGTCGATCACCTCGAACGCGGTCGGTTCGGTGAAGGTGCCGCCACAGATGTTCTCCGCCCGAACGCGCCAGGTGTAGTCGCCGGTGGGAAGGGGCTGCGCGGTGACGTAGACGCAGCGTTTTCCGCTGCACTCGTTCTCACCGGTCACGACTTCGTCCAGAATGACGCCATCGCGAGTCGAAGCGATCTCGATCCTGTAGCCGTCCGTGTTGGAGACCGGCTTCCACTCCAGCTCGGCCAGCAGGCCGCCGTTGATGAAGAACTGACCCGTCGGGCCGAACGTCTTGGCGACTTTCTTGGGCGCCGATGGAACGGTGGAGAAGGACTCGGAGCGAGTCCACGGTCCGTAACCGCTCGTGTTCCGGGTTTGGACGCGGACCGAGTACTCCCCCTTGGAAAGGCCGCCGGGGAGAATCAGAGTACAGTCCGAGCCGGTGCAGACGTCGGCTTCCTGCCTCCAGTCGTCGAAGGTGGTTCCTCCGGGTCCCTCCAGCTGAACTCGGAACCAATTGCCGCAACTCGTGCCGGCCACCGACTCCTTGATCCATCGAATCTCGGTGTCCTTGGCGCAGGCCTGCTCGAGCGGCGCGACGATCTCGGCGGCTCCGGGCAGGCCGGGGCTGCCGAGGACGCTGTAGAACTCGTCCGTCAGGATGCTGTAGCCGGAGGCGTTCGGGTGTCCGACGCCGTCGGCGCCACCTTTCCAGTAGTTCCTGTTGAAGCAGCCGATCTGTCCCGATCCCGCGGGGCAGAGTCTTGACCAAGCATCGACGAAGCAGCGCCGACTCGCATTCGCCTGGCTGGCGATCGCGTTGCGCAGCGAGCGGGCGGCGCCGTTCAGCCCACCGAGATTGGGCTTCGAGACCGAGGGGTTGAACCAGATGATCGACGCCTGAGCGGTTCCGACATTTCGGGCCTTCGCCCTGGCGGCCATCTGGGAAAGATTGAACTGTGCGGTCTGCACCGAGATGCCCGTGTTGAGATCGTTGGTGCCCTCCATCAGGAGGACGAGGTCCCACGGCCGCTCGGAGAGCACCTGGTTCAAGCGAGTGAGTCCGGCGATAGTGGTCTCGCTCGGCCGCCCTCGATTGGCGAAGCGACAGGTCGAGGGGTCGCAGTCGTAGTACGCGGACCTCCCCAGGCGGCCGATGTAGCCGCAGGTGTCCGGGTTGCCGGCATTACAGGTGGAGCCACCCCCGACGTCGAACGTCACGGCGTGAGTGACGCTGTCACCGAATCCGACGACCTCGAAGACCGCAGCCGCGGAGGGCGCGTTGCCGCCGGCAAGCCAGGCCACGAGGGCCATCGCCGAAGTTGCCAGGGAAAACGCCGGTTGCCGCCTCATCGTCGCGGGCGCTCCGCTCGCCAGGGCCAGGAGAGACCAGGAGCTCCGTTTTCGTGGAGCGAGACCAGCGGTCGCTCGGCGTGGGGCGGTGCCTCGGTGTCCCAGAGAGTCACGCCATCGCGTTCGAGCTCGACCAGATTCCAGCCGTCGGGAGCGACACTCCGGAAGGTGAGAAAGCTTCGACCTTCCAGCTGTTCTAGCCCGGCCCGATCCGCGCCGCGAGCGTTCAGCATCTCACCGAGGTCCCAGCCGCTGCCGTTCCAGCGCGCGGTCTGGATCCGGTAGTCGGAGCCGTCGAAGGTGCTCCAGGCCGCCTGCGCGAGCTCTCCCTGGGAAGCGACCGTGGGGAGGACGTCCGGTACGCCGTTGTTGGCATGCAGCCGTCGCGCTCGGGACCAGGCTCCGTCCCGCCGCACGCTCCAGAAGATCTCGTCGTCTTCCCCGTCGAAGCCGGCCCAGACGACGAGCCAGCTGCCGTCCGCGAGAACGGTTGAGGAAAGTGCGAGCTGAGCGCGTCCGGTGGGCGCCGAGATGATCTCCGTGTCCTCCCAGGAACTGCCGTTCCAGGCCGCTGCGCGGATCGAGAAGTCGTTTTGTCCGCTGCCCTCGAGCCAGGCCGCTCCTTCCAGGCGATCACCAAGAGCGAGCAGCGTCGGCCCGGTTCGCAGAGGACCCCTCAGCGATGCCGGCCTCGGTAGCTCGGTGGTCGATCCGGCACGGTGGTGAAGGAAGAAAAGGTCGCCCGAGCCCTGGTCGTCGCCGGTGATGATCACGCCCCCTTCGGCCGCGACCGCGGTGCGAGCCACGAGATCGGGACTCAGGCGGACCCGTTCCGGGGCCTCCCGGCCTCGCCAGATTCGCGCCGAGTCGGCGTCCACCTCGAGCGCGACCTCGGCCCCGATCGGACCGGAGGCAAGCGCGAAGAAGCCCATCGACAGCATCCCGACGAGCTTGGCGACGCCGGTACAGGCGACTCGGTCGCGCCGATCGAGTGGCCTACACGGATTCGGCAGCCGCCAGCTGTCGGTACTTGAGGTCATGGTGAAAGGGGGCGCGACGGCTCGAGGTGAGATGAGCCCGCGTCGAAAACCTAGCGCCCGGAGGAGTTTAGGTCAAGTCCCCCAGCAAGCTCCTAGAGCTCGCTGGCTCGGTGGGCGGCCTTGACCACCGCCTTGATCAAGGTAACGCGCAGACCGCCCTCCTCGAGCTCGAGCAGGCCGTCGATGGTGCAGCCGGCGGGGGTCGTGACCTCGTCCTTGAGCAGCGCCGGATGGCTGCCGCTCTCGAGCACCATGCCAGCGGCGCCGAGAGTCGTTTGAGCCGCAAGCAGGGTGGCGACATCCCGGGGCAGACCGACCTTGACACCGGCCTCGGCTAAGGATTCCAGGACCACGTAAATGAACGCCGGACCGCTCGCCGAGAGGCCGGTCACCGCGTCCATGTGCTTCTCGTCCAAAACCACGGTGCGGCCCACGGCGTCGAACAACGATCGGGCGAGTGCGAGGTGCCGGTCGGTCGCGAAGCGCCCCGAGGAAAGCGCGGTCATGCCCGAGCCGATGACCGAAGGGGTATTGGGCATGGCGCGCACGACCGGTACGTCCCCCAGGTGCTCCTCGATGTCGGCGGTGGTGACCGATGCGGCCACCGAGATCAGCAGCTTGTCCGCCATGACCGGTGCGAGCTCCTCGCAGACGGCTCGCACGCCCGCCGGCTTGACGCACAGCAGGACGATGTCGGCGTTTTGAACAGCGTCGACGTTGTCGGTGGACACGGGCAGGCCGTAGGTTCCGGTTCGCGCTTCGGCGTTGCTCTCATGGTGCACCGTGGCGGTTACCCGATCGGGCGTGACCAGTCTCTGATCCAGAAACGCGCGCAACAGGATCCCGCCGAGCTTTCCCAGCCCTACGATCGCGATTCGTTGGTCCTTGTCCACTTCATTCATCTCGATTCTCCACGTGGTCTCCGACTCGGTAGCCGGCAGCGATCTCCAGACTTCCGCCTCGTGGCGCGTTGAGACGAACCCGAATGCGATCGCTCACCGGCTCGCCATCCGATGAGAACACAGTTTCTCGTTCGGCGTGCGCTTCCGCGGGTGTTCCGGACGACGCCATCTCGAGTCGAGCGGCGCCGTCGGGTCCGGTCGATCGAGAGACAACCAGCTCGGTGGCCGGGGCGAAGCCGTCGGAGAGTCGAGAGGTCGGCGTGCGGGGCGCAAGGGTTTCGAGCACTCGCAGCGCCCGGGGGGCGAGGTCGGTCCACACCGCGTTCTCGGCGCCTGCGCCGGGCAACGGCAGCGCGAGCAGCTCCAAGGCCGCTGCGAAGGCGTGGTAGGTGTGTGGCTCGTATTCGAAGGGCTCCGTCTCGCCCAGGTTCCAGAACCAGTATCCCGATGGGTGAGGAGTCTCCAGGAACTGGTCGAACGGGCCGGGCAGCCACCGGTCGGTCATGCGGTTGACGACCTCGACGAGCCTGCCGTCGCCGGCGATCTCCAGACGGAATCGGTCGCGCTCGGGGCCGATGACCACGAAGGCGAAAGTGCCGTCGAGCCCCCGGGGCCGCTCGGCGCGATCGAGCCAGCGTCGATGGCGGACAGCGCCTTCGGCCTCGGCTTCGAGCCGTGCGGCCTCTAGAGCCTCCCAGCCGGCCTCCGGCAGCGTCACAACCGAGCTCATCTTGACCTCTTCTCCGAGAGGACCGATCGGATCCAACCAGTAGAGCTTCCATGGATGTATCCGGACTTCACCAAGGCTCAGACTGAGCGCGCCGGAAGGCAGGCGGCGTCCGTTCATCGAGAGGCTGCCGCCGCCCTCGAGATCGGCGTCCGCCCGGGCGCTGCGGACCCGCGCCTCGATCGAGTACCAGACCTCCCAGATCGTCCCGGGCTCTTCGGCGGCGCCGGTCGGCCGGCAGGGCGCCAGACAGGCCAAGAGCGCCGCCAGAAGAGCCGGGGCGAGGGGCGCTCCGATCCTCATGACCGGGTCACCATAACCCGAAGACGCCCGCCGTTCACACTGGTAGAGTCTTCTCTCATTTAGGAGGAGAATGCAGATGCGAAAGATCACCATGGTAACCATTCTGGGCTGGCTCCTGATCTCAGGCGCGGCCTGGGCAGCGAAGGGCTTCCACTACGTCGCCAAGACCGAGACCACCGGAACCCAGATGAAGCAGCCCGACACGATGATCGTCGAAGGTTGGGTCGAAGGAGCGAACGCCAAGATCGCCTTCACGGAAGTGGGCGCGGCGAATCCGTTCCTTGGGGAAGGTAAATACCTTCTGACCAACGACGGTGGGGAGACGATGTACCTCGTCGATCCCGAAGAGAACACTCACGCCAAATTCGACCTGAGCCAGCTTCTGGGCGTCGCCGGAGCGGTCATGGATTCCGGCATGTTCAACATGGACGTGACCAATCATGTCGCCGAGGAGCTCGATAGCAGCGCCGGTCCCAAGATGCTCGGCTACGACACGCGCTATCGGAAGTACCGCACCGCATACGATCTCGAGGTGAAGATCATGGGAATGAAACGTGCCGACCACTTCGTGCTGGATCACGAGATCTGGAGCGTGGATTCCCTGCAGGCGGCCGGCTTCCAGGCCTGGATGCGTCCTCGAAAGACCGGCTTCGACGCCGTGGACAAGCTCATCGAAGGCGAGATCGGCAAGGTCAAGGGATTCCCCTTCAAGACCGTGACCGTGACCACTACCGAAGGCAAGAAGAAAGATCGGACTACGACTACGACCTCGACCACCGAGGTCAGCGAGTTTGAGGAGTCCAACATCGACGATGCGATCTTCCGTCTGAATCCGGATTCCCGCGAGATTCAGCTCTTCGATCTCGAGGGCATGGAAGCGGCGGAGAATCCCGAAGAGCCGGAGGAGGAGAAAGGTGGCTTTCTGAAGCGGCTGAAGAAGGTAGGCAAGGGCGACGGCTAGGCAGCACCGACTGGATGAGTTTCGAAGAGGGGCGGCCCAGCCGCCCCTCTTGTTTCTTGGAGAATGGAATGCGAGACGTAGAAGTTCTCGAACGGCGCCAGATCTATCCCGGCCGGGTCGTTAATCTGAACGTCGAAAAGGTCGTTCTTCCCAACGGCCGCGTCGCCGAGGTCGAAATCGTCCGGCACTCCGGCGCGGTCGCGGTGGTGGCCGTGGACGAACGCGACGACCTGCTGTTAGTGCGCCAGTATCGACACTCGATCGGCGACTGGCTGCTCGAAATACCCGCGGGCAAGCTCGAACCGGGCGAAGATCCGCTCGCCTGTGCCGGCCGCGAGCTCGCGGAGGAGACCGGCTTTCGCCCTGGCAGGCTCGAGGCCCTCGGGCCGATCTGGCCCGCTCCAGGCTTCAGCGACGAGAAGATCTGGCTCTACCTGGCCACTGAGCTCGAAGTGGGAACCCAGGCGCTCGAGGCCGACGAAGTCCTCTCGGTGGTCCGGGTGCCCGTGCCCGAGGCGCTCGACGCGGCGCGCGACGGGCGGATCACCGACAGCAAGACCATCTGCGCGCTGATGCGAGCGGAGGGCCGGCTGTAGCGGCTATCGGGGACACCATTCCTTGGTGTCCACTCCCGAACACAAGACGGTCGACAGGGACGTCGACCGCTACAACCGCCTCGAACGACCCGAGCCAAGACGGTCGACAGGGACGTCGACCGCTACAACCTGAAGAAGACGGTCGATACGAAGGTCGACCGCTACAAGCCAGATCGTTGGCGCCTAGGCCGCGCCGACGAGCTTCGCCGTCAGGCTGATCTCGACGCCGGCGAGCGCCTTCGATACGGGACAGTTCTCCTTGGCGCCCTTGGCGTGCTGTTGGAAGGTCGCTTCGTCGATCTCCGGTACGACCGCGTCGGTCGAGAGCTCGATCCTGGTGATCGAGAAGCCGGCCTCGCCCTTTTCGAGATGGCATTTGGCCGAGGTCGAAACGCTCTGGGGGTTGAAACCTTCCTTCCCAAGGCCGGCGGTCAGAGCCATCGAAAAACAGCCGGCATGGGCCGCCGCGATCAGCTCCTCGGGGTTGGTGCCCGGGTTCTCCTCGAAGCGCGACCCGAACGAGTACTTTCCCTCGTAAGCACCGCTTTGCATCTTCATGGTGCCGCTTCCGTCTTTGAGGCTTCCTTCCCAGCGGGCGCTGGCGCTACGTACTGGCATGAGATCTCTCCCTTGAGTTGGTTGGTTATCGTGCGAGCCGCGCGAGGCGGGACTGCGAGGATATCGCAGTCGGCGACGCCTTTCTCGAGGTATCCCTCGACTGACTGGTTCTGTTCGCGAGGTGGGCCGGCCGGCCGCTTGCGCCTCCGAGCTCGATCCGGCACACTCGTGCGTCCCATGTCCACCTACACCTTGGAGGCTTTCTGGTCGTGGCTTCTGCGTCACCCGAACTGCATCCTGCGGGCGGGGACGGCCGAAGCGGTGCTCTACGACGACGACGACTTCCACTGGCATTTCGCTTCGGAGGCTTCGGTCGTCTATGTCCAGATCATTCGCGGCAAACGCCTGACCGCCGAGCTCGCGATCGACACGGACCGGATCTCCTACGTTCAGTACGTGGGAGAAGAGCCGGAGGGCGAGCACCTGTTCGAACTGGTGGTCGAAGTCGAGGAGCAGAACGCCGCGTCGCACTTCTTCGTTTTGAGCCATGCCTTCGAGCAGGACGACGAAGTGCCGGCACACGAGCGGGCCGTGCATTGACATGAATGAGGTCTTTCGGAAGCTCCAGTACAAGGACCAGACGCCGATACTGGTGACCGGAGCGCCGTCGCAGTTCCAATCTCACCTCGACGAGATCGGGCGACTCGCGCGCGTCGCGACTCGCGGAGCTGGCACCAAGAAGTATTCGTTCGTCCTCAGCTTCGTGCGCACCTGCGCCGAGCTTGCAAAGGCGGCTCCCGCGGCGGTGGCGCGGCTCGAAGACGACGGCCTCCTCTGGTTCGCGTACCCGAAGAAATCGTCGAGGCTCTACGATTCCGACATCGGCCGCGACGACAGCTGGCAGCCGTTCGGGGACCTGGGTTTCGAAGGCGTCCGGATGATCGCCATCGATGAGGACTGGTCGGCTCTGAGACTGCGCCGTGTGGAGCACATCAAGTCGATGAAGCGCGCCCCCGAACGGGCGATCTCCGTCGAGGGCAGGCGTCGGGCACGGCGCTGATTCGAGCCTCCGCCGTCATGCAGCACGAAGATCCCAACAAGCTCGCGCCGAAAGCTACCCGCTGGTCCGCGGCCGTGCTGATCGCCGGGCCGATTCTGTCGGTCTTCGCCATGGCGCACCATCCGACGGCGGGCGGCGCGAGCACCGCAGAGCGTCTCGCGTCCATGACTCGTCACGCTTCGCTCGGCGGCTTCGTCCACGGCGCGCTGATTGTCCTGATGGTCGGGATCTTCATCGGCCTGGTGACCTTCGCCGGGATTCTCGGTTGGCGAATCGGCCGGGTGCGCGCCGGCGTGATCGCCTACTCGGTGGGCGTCGTCTGCATGGTCGGCGCGGCGCTGGTGAGCGGCTTTCTCGTGCCGGGACTGGCGGAGCGCTACGTTGATGCGACACCTGCCGAGATGGAGGCCGTGGTGCCGGTGTTGCATTTCTGCCATGAGGCCAACCAGACTCTCGCCAAGGCCGGCACGATGGCGATGTCCGCCGGCATTTTTCTCTGGTCGCTGGTCCTGCTGACTCGTCCCGGATGGCTCAGGATTGTCGGCGTCTTCGGGCTCGCGGTCGGAGCTCTCCCGGTTCTCGGGCTGGTTCTGGGCCGACTCCATCTCGACGTTCACGGGATGCTGCTGGTTGTTCTGGCGCAGGCGATCTGGACAGTCGCGATCGGGGTCTGGATGGTCGGCGCGGCCAGGAGTTCGGGCTCGTGATCGGCGTGTCGTACGACGCCCCCAACCTTGCCAACGTCGTCTATCTGAAGTAGCTCGGTCGACGAGAACTATGGCGGTGAGCCGGCCATCAAATCCGTTCCGGCCTCGAGCTGGCCGTCCGTCATCACCGCGAAGCCGTCGCCGAGCATGATCTGCTGCCGTGCCCGGAGGGTCAGATCGCCACCCGGCCCGACCACCGCGTAGTTCGGGCCGGCGGTGATGGAGATACAGGCCTCGTGCGTCTGGGAGGTCACAACCGTGTCGTCCGATAAAACGACATTGTCGGGCACGACGCACGAGGCCTCCTGAAACGTCACCATGCAGGTGATGTCGCTGTTTAGGGTGATCTGACCCGCTAGGCACTCGGCGCTCCACGAGACAAGCTCGCCGCCGTAGTCGGGCGCCGCGGTGAGCTGAATGACCGTGTCTTTCGGGAAGTACGCCGTGCAGGCGCCGCCGCAGGAGATGCCGGGCACGTTGCTCGTGACCGTGCCCGGCCAGCTGCCGGCTTTGGCGATCGTGAGCTCGTAGCTCGGCTTGGTAGAGAACTTCCGATCGACGCGGGTGGTGTTGCCTTGGAGGTCTTTGATCCGGACGGCGAGATGCGCTTCGGAGTACTCCGGGATCGGCGTCGAGAGCAAGATCTCGTAGATGCCCTGCGCCGTGGGAACCGCCAGGTCGGCGAGCTCCGCTCCGGCCGCGCGGCCTTCGACCGGAAAGTCGGCACTCACCGAGAAAGTGGTGAAGTCGATCCCGGCGTTCGCATCGGCCAGGCCGAATCGAAGCCGATCGACCGGCTGCGCGTTGAACCCGGCGCGGGGTAGCGAGACCTCCAGGGTCGGCCGGAGATCATCCAGAAGCCAGCCGAAGGGCTGGTTCGGGCCGCCGAAGTCTGTATCGATTGGCGCCCCGAGGTCGATCCAACGCGCGAACGTCATCTTCTCGTCGTCGGTGAGCGAGAGGCCGCTCGTGGGTGGCGGCATGATCGTGCCGGTGAAGTCGAGGTCGGCGTCATTGGGCGATCCGTAGGGCAGGGTCGCCGGATCTCCAGGGGTGGTCTCGGTCGGATGATCGGCGTTGGTCCAGCCGTCAAGGCGCTGGCCGAAGAGCTTCCAGATCAGCAGGCTTCTGCGGCTCTGGAACTCTCTGATGTAGCGGCTGGCGTTGGTCTGGCGCCATATACCGTTGGGAATCACCGGCGGGTAGCCCCAGTCGGCGTCGGAGTCATCCGCGAGGCGCTTGTAGTCGCCGGGAAGGCCGCCGTAGCTCGCGAGATCGTCCAGCACGAGGTTGCCCGGTGGAGTGGCGTCCGTCTGGGTGTGGCAGGTGACGCACTTGGCTTGAAGGATCGGACGGATGTCGCGGTGGAATTCGACGTCCACCACCGAGCTGGGGACGATCGTGAGATTCGGATCGGGTCCGCCGCTTGAGGTCAGGATCGGTGTCGTCGTCGAGAGATCGTGAATCGTGTAGCTCGACCCTGCGGCCTCGGTAGTAAAGAAGTCGAGCGGCTGCTGGCTGTGCGCGTGACAGCCGCCGCAGTCGACGCGCATTTCCCCGGGACGGACCTGATGCCAGGTCTGCGCCATGTTGAGCACCATACCGTTTCGGTCCAGAGTCTGAAAGGTGAACGGCGTGTCGGCGGGGATCTTGACCAGAAAGCTCGTGTCCGAGTTGCCCTCGAGATCGAGGATCTCGCCGCCCGCGCCGTTCGGTTTGCGCAGCGGGATCTCGCCCAGTATGCGCAGTCGCTCGTTGGCGAAGTTCTCGTAGTGCCGGCCGATGTTGGGGCCGTAGCTGCGGTGCGTGTTGGGCTCCATCGCGAGAACCCGTACGGCCCAGATATCCGCGTCGTCGTACTTGCCGGCTTCGGCGCCCTGTTGGCCCCAGTTCGAGGAAGCGCCGTTTTCCGAGGTGTTGAACGGATCCAGGCCGTCGAAGTTCGCCTCGCCGTCGTGCGGGAAGGACTCGCGCTTGTAGAAGCTCGAGGTGCCGACCAGACCGTAGGGGGTGCCGGCGGGCAGCTCGGCATGCAGCGAGCCATCGTTGGGCAGCCAGGGCAGCGTTGCCGGCTCGGCGACGCCGTAGACGTTCTGATAGCTCACCACCGCCCGCGGCCAGGCCTCGTTGTAGTTCGGATCGTTCTTGATCAGAATCAGGTTCGCCGGATCGTAGATCGGATCGGCATTCGGAATGAGATAGAGCCCACCGTCGTAGCGCGGGTCGGTCGTCGGGCGGTTGAGGTCGTTTGCCGGGCCGGGCGTCCAGACGACGAGCAGATCGTTGCCCGGCGCTGCCGAGGGGTGGGTGACCTTGCCGACCCGCACGCCGCCAGCGCCGGTGGGAGCCGCCTCGTCGTCGCCGTGGGTGAACGGACTGATCGAGAACATTCCCCATGGCGTGAACGGCATGCGGAAGCTGGTCAGCCCGAAGGACTTGGTCTTCTCGATCGGCGGGTTGTCCGCTGAGAACGCACTGTGGAAGGCGGGCGTGCCCGCCGGCGGCGCGATGGGAAAGCGGTACATGGCGCCGAAGCCGTTGTTGTTCAGGTTGTAGTAGTCGGTGATCACCAAGTCTTCGTTCGAGAGCTGGGTCGCGAAGTGGAAGGCCGCCGCGTTCTTGAAGGCCGAGACCAGCGGGCCCCATTTGCGGCCGTCCGGGTAGATGTACCAGAGGCCCCAGACGCGACGGTCGCGAAGCCCCTGGGCCTCGTAGCTGGTGAACATCACCCGTCCGTCACGCAGCGTGACCGGATGAAGCGCCGAGCCGATCGTCATGGGCGCGATCGGCGTCACGTTGGCGCCGTCCTCGTCCATGACGAAGAGCTGGAGCGTCGGAGCGGTGAAGGTCTGGGGCGGCGTGTAGGCGTTGCGGTTCGAGGTGAAGACGATCTTGCCGTCGGGCAGCGGGCTCGCTCCCAGGTTCAGGACGCCGTAGCCCAGCCGGTTGAACTCGGAGGGCGGGTTGAGCGGGTTCGACTCGTCCCAGTTCCCCGCGCCAGTGTTGGGCGTGAACTCCCCGTGAGTGAGCTGCTCGATCGTGCGATCGGAGAGCCGGATGCGGAAGATATCGGCGCCCTGGTTCGGGAGGTGGTTTCGCTGGTAGTTGGTGTCGGTGAGATCGTAGAAGAGGCTGTAGTACACCCACTGGGCGTCAAACGAAACGAACGGGTCGGTTACCGCACAGACGCCGTTGCCGCCGGCGACCGACGAGCAGGCTACGAGGACCTCCTCGGAACCGTCCGGATGCAAGAGCATGAGGTCAGCTCCGGGCTCGCCCCGCGCAGGGTGGAACACCTCCGGCCAGATCGTGTTGGTCAGGTCGCCGTAGCGGGGCTGGCGGACGTAGACGATGTCGTAGGGAACCGTGCCCTGGGCGGCGAGGGGCTCGGCGGCGCCGGGAATCAGACCCGAAGTCGCGGCGAGCGCGAGGATCTGAAAACGGGTCCGAGATCTCAAACGGTTACCTCCGATTCGATGCCGCTCACTCGTCCGCGGTGCGCAGGCCCCGAGCGTCTCAGCGGCCTCCGGTCCGTCGCTGTGGAGAAAGTCACAGTCCCGGTCCGTGGGCACGATTAGACACCGACGAGGGATTCTGTTCGGCAGAATTTTCCGCGCCGGCCGCCCGTCCCCGCCCTGTCGTAAACTTGGCGCATGCTCAAGATCGAAGACAACGACGGTATCGAGCTGCTGCGCATCCAGCACGGCAAGGCGAATGCCGTGGACTCTGAGCTTCTTCAGGGCCTGGGAGACGCTCTTCGGGAAGTGACGGTGAGAGATGCTCGGGCCCTGGTGATCACGGGCTCGGGCTCGATCTTCTCGGCCGGCGTGGATCTCTTCAAGGTCCTGAGTGGCGGCCCCGACTACCTGGAGAGCTTTGTTCCCCTTCTGTCGAGTGTGCTGCGGGAGGTCGTCGAGTTTCCGAAGCCGCTGGTTGCCGCCATCAACGGTCATGCAATCGCGGGAGGCTGCGTTCTGGCGTGTGCTTGCGACTACAAGGTGATGGCAGCGGGCTCCGGTCGCGTGGGAGTTCCCGAGCTGAGGGTGGGCGTGCCGTTCCCGGCGGTGCCGCTCGAGATCGTGCGCAGGGTCGTGCCGCGCCGCTACTTGCAGGAAGTGGTGCTCCTCGGCCGGACGTACGAGCCGCCGGACGCAGTCGAGCGTGGGCTGGTGGACGAGATCGTCTCGCCTGAAGACCTCGAAGAACGCGCTCTCGAGATCGCCTTCGAGATGGCGTCGGTAGGCGCCGAGGCGTTCAGCCTGACCAAGCGCCAGTTGCGCCAGCCTTGCCTGGACGCGATGGACCTGACCGGCGAGCTTTTCGACCATGAGGTCGAGCTGCTGTGGAAAGCGCCCGCTTCGCATGAGGCTATAAGTGCCTACCTCGAGAAGACCTTGGGCAAGAAGTAGCGGGTTGGGGATTCCAGTATCCTGACGCTCCCATGCGGGAGACGGTCAGAACGCTTCGCGACGACAGGACTTTCGGGCCGCAGCTCGTCGAAGCGCTCTTCCTAGGGGCCACCGAGGCTCGATATGGTGAGCTCGATCCACCGTTGCCGCGCGCGCTCGGCGCGGCGCTCAGGACGTCCGGCGTAAACCGGCTCTGGAGTCACCAGGCTCATGGGCTTCGTGGCGTGCGCGCCGGCCACGACGTCCTGATCACAACGCCCACCGCGAGTGGAAAATCCCTGGTGTTTCACCTGCCTGTGCTCGAGGAAGCCGTGCTCGGCCTCCCTGGCAAAGCCCTTTTTCTCTATCCACTGAAAGCGCTCGGCCAGGATCAGAGGATCAAGCTCGAATCTCTCGGCGCCACCGTGGGGCTGCCTGACGACGGGTCCCTGGTTGCAATCTACGACGGCGACACCCCCGAGCGCGAGCGCGCCCGGATCAAGCGCGCCTTTCCACGGGTAGTGATCTCGAACCCCGACATGCTCCACCTCGGGATTCTGGGCTCGTGGGGAAGCTGGGAGCCGTTTCTGAAGGAGCTCAAATGGATCGTTCTCGACGAGCTCCACACCTACCGCGGCATCTTCGGGAGTCACTTCCATCACGTGCTCGAGCGGCTCGCGCGCCTCTGCCGGGCGAACGGGGCGAACCCGGCCATCGTCGCCTCGTCGGCAACCGCGGCCAACGCGGACGAGTTCGCGCGCACGCTCGCCGGCCGCGAGTTCGACTGGATCCGCGCGTCGGGAGCTCCGCGAGAGGGACGGCACTTTCTCCTATTCCGCCCGGACGCAAGCCCGTACACGCTGGCACTGCAGCTGCTCCAGCACTTTCTGAAGCAAGGCCTGAAGACGATCGTCTTTACCAAGGCGCGCAGGGTTACCGAGCTTCTGTACTCCTGGTTGCGGCAGCAGGATGCCAGGCAGGCCGAGCGGGTGGCAAGCTATCGCTCGGGATTCCTGCCGGAGGAGCGCCGGCGGATCGAACAAGATCTTGCCTCGGGCATTCTCGACGGCGTGATCTCGACGTCGGCGCTCGAGATGGGGATCGACATCGGCGGACTCGACGCCTGCATCCTGGTGGGCTACCCGGGAAGCGTCATGGCCACCTGGCAGCGCTCGGGACGGGTCGGGCGAGGCGGTAAGGAATCGCTGACCGCCATGGTCGCGCTGCCCGACGCGCTCGACCAGTACTTTCTCGAGCATCCCCAGGAGTTTCTCGGCCAGCCTTTCGAGCGGCTGATCGTGGATCCGGTCAACGAGCCGGTGAGCCGGGCGCATCTGGTGTGCGCCGCGGCGGAAAAACCTCTCGGCAAAGCCACCGACGCCAGGTATCTCGAGGCGCACGCCGCCACCGTGGGCGATCTGTTGCGCGAGGGGCACCTCGTGGAAGAGAAGGGCGGAGCGGAGCTCGGCGCGCGGGTGGCCCGGCCTCATGGCAACGTGAACCTGCGCGGCGGCGGCGCGACCTCGGCGATTCTCGACGCCACGTCGGGACGCACGATCGGCACCGTGGACGGCGTGCGCGTGCTCCACGAATGCCACCCGGGGGCGATCTATCTACACTGGGGGAGGCAGTTTCTGGTGCGCGAGCTCGACCTCGGCGGCTCCAAGGTGCACGCGGAGCCGGTCTCCGTCGACTACTACACGACGCCGCTGACCGAGAAAAACACCACGATTCTCGAGGTGCTCGCCGAGCGCACCGACGGTCACCTGCAAGCTTTCATGGCGCGGGTCAAGGTCACCGAAAGGGTCACCGGCTTCGAGCGCCGGCGAATCTTCGGTCAGGAGCCGCTCGACCAGCACGAGTTGGACCTGCCGCCGGTGAGCTATGAGACCGCGGCTTTGGTATGGGTCGCGCCGCGCGAGGTCGAGGAAGCCCTGCGTGCGGGCGAGCACCACTTCATGGGCGCGCTCCACGCCTCGGAGCACGCGGCGATCTCGCTGATGCCGCTTCTGGCGCTATGCGATCGTAATGACATCGGCGGGATCTCGATTCCGCTGCATCCACAGCTTCGCACCGGCGCGGTGTTCATCTATGACGGCCATCCGGGCGGCGTCGGCATCGCGCGCAAGGCGTTCGACGAGTTGCCGGAGCTTCTCGAGCGGGTGGTGGACTTGCTCGAGCGCTGCGAGTGCGAGTCGGGCTGCCCGTCGTGCGTCCAGTCGCCCAAGTGCGGCAACGGCAACCGCCCGCTCGACAAGGACGGGGCGGCCCGGTTTCTGCGCTTCCTTTTGGGCAGGGAAGAGTTCGCGGTCGGTTCGGGCGGAGTGTCTCGGGTCGAGATCGCGCCGGCGGAGACCCTGGAGGACTTAGAGCTCCGCACGGAAACCGAGAAGAGCCGGCAGCGACGGGAGCGCTGGGACGCCCAAGCGAGCGGCGTGCAGGCAGCCCCCGAAGGCTCGCCGGAAACGACGCGGGAGATGGCTTCGAACCCGCCGCTTGCGGCGCCAGCGCCGCTGCGAATCCCTCGACATCCCAAGCGAACGATGCTGTTCGATCTCGAGACCTATCGCTCGGCGCGGGAGGTCGGGGGCTGGAACAACGCGCACAAGATGCGGGTGGCTCTGGGGGCCGTCTGTCATCTGCAGGAGGGGCGCGTCGAGGTCTTCCAGGAGGACGAGATTCTCGAGCTGATCACGCTGCTCGACAGCGCCGACGCGGTCATCGGCTACAACATCCTGTGCTTCGACTACGCGGTGCTCGCCGGCTATACCGGAATCGAGTACCGGCGAAAGTGGCCGACGCTCGATCTGCTGGCGGATCTGCGGGCCCGCCATCGAGTGGGGCCCAAGTTGAACGCGGTGGCGCGGTCCACGCTCGGCACCGAGAAAAGCGCCGACGGCATGAAATCGCTCGAGTGGGTCAGGGAAGGTCGCCTCGACAAGGTCGAGGGCTACTGTCGCAAGGATGTCGAGATTCTGCGCGACCTGTATCTCTTCGGCCGGCGGATGGGGTACGTGGTGCTCGCTGGCGACGACGGTCGCGAGCGGCAGCTGGAGGTTGACTGGTAGGGCGGGCCGCGAGCGCTTCTGGTCTACATCGCACCTCATCTCGGTCGACACGGAGGTCGACCGCTACATGCTCATGGGAAAACCAGTCGGGAGGGGACACCAACGAATGGTGTCCCCGGTGCTCACACCGCGACCGCTTCGCTAGCCAGCACGCTCTCGAGACGCTCGAGCGCCCAGTCGAGCTCGTCCTTGGTGATCGTCAACGGCGGGGCGAGGCGGATGACGTGCTGGTGTGTTTCCTTGCACAGCAGGCCGTCGCGCATGAGTTGCTCGCAGAATCGCCGCGCGCCACCGGCTTCCTTGTGAAGCTCGATGCCTACCCAAAGACCGCGACCGCGAATCTCCTTGATGTGCGGCGAGTCGAGCCCCGACAGCCTCTCGATGAGGTAGCCGCCGAGCTTAGCGGAGTTCTCGACCATGCCCTCATTCACCAGGACCTCGAGGGCGGTGCGGGCGACCGCTGCGGCGACCGGGTTGCCACCGTAGGTCGAGCCGTGATCACCTGGGCGAAAGACCTTCATGACCTCGGCGTCGGCGAGAAGCGCCGAGACCGGGTACATGCCGCCGGAGAGGGCCTTGCCGATCGTCACCATGTCGGGCCGCACGCCTTCGTGCTCGAACGCGAACATCTTGCCGGTCCTGCCCAGCCCGGACTGGATCTCATCGGCGATGAGTAAGGCGTTGTGCTCGTCGCAGAGCTCACGCAGCGTACGGAAGTAGCCGGCGGGCGGGATGATGATGCCTCCCTCACCCTGGATCGGCTCGATGAGGATCGCGACCACGTTCGGGTTCATCGCCGCCCGGACCGCCTCGGCATCGCCGTAGGGCAAGAGTGTGAAACCCGGCGTGAACGGACCGAAGCCGGCTCTGTACTGGGGTTCAGAGGAGAAACCGACGATCGTGGTGGTGCGACCGTGGAAGTTGTCGGAAAAGACCAGGATCTCGGCTTTGCCGTCGGCGACACCCTTGGTCTCGTAGCCCCACTTTCGAGCGGCCTTGATCGCCGTCTCCACCGCTTCGGCGCCGGTGTTCATCGGCAGCACCTTCTGGTAGCCGGACAGGTCGCTCAGGTCCTTGCAGAAAGGTCCGAGCTGATCGTTGCGGAAGGCTCGCGAGGTCAGAGCCAGCGTGCGGCTTTGGTTGACCAGGGCGGCCACGATCAGCGGATGGCAATGGCCTTGGTTGACGGCGGAGTACGAGGCCAGAAAGTCCATGTACTTTTTGCCCTCGACATCCCAAACCCAGATGCCCTCGCCGCGCGAGAGTACGACGTCGAGCGGGTGGTAGTTGTTGGCGCTGTAGGTGTTTTCGAGCTCGATCAAGGCTCTTGCGTCGTTCATCGCTATGACTCCCGTAGAATGCGCGTTTTTTAGCACAGAACGTCGATCGAGGGTAGCGAGTGGATGCCTCGCTCGAGCGGTCGCCGCGGATCTCCCTGTGGTAGATAGGAGTTGTTTCAGGAGGAGTTGCATGACCGACCACAGCAGCACATCGCGCAATGACGACGCCGACCGCTTGTGGGGCAAGGTCGCTAGGCGCCCTGACGAAGGTCATCTGTTGCGCGGACCCGAGCGACGCAGCTCGGAGCTGGCGCGAGCACTCAGGATCTTTCTTGAGTGTCTGAAGGGCTTTCGCGCGCTGCACTTCATCGGTCCTTGTGTCACGGTGTTCGGATCCGCCCGCTTCAAAGAGGACAACCGCTACTACCAGATGGCGCGGGAAGTCGGCGAGCTTCTGGCCAGACGCGGTTTCGCGATTATGACCGGCGGTGGACCCGGCATCATGGAGGCGGCCAACCGCGGTGCCAAAGACGGCGGCGGACTCTCGGTCGGCTGCAACATCGAGCTGCCCCATGAACAGAGCTGCAACCCGTATCTCGACCGTTGGGTGGACTTTCGCTATTTCTTCGTGCGCAAGGTCATGCTGGTCAAGTACTCCTACGCGTTCGTGCTCATGCCCGGCGGCTTCGGCACGATGGACGAGATTTTCGAGACCGCGACGCTCATTCAGACCGGCAAGATCGAGAGGTTTCCGTTGGTGCTCATGGGTTCGGACTACTGGAGTGATCTGGTCGATTTCATGAAGCGGAGGATGGTCGCCGGTGGGACGATCGCGGCCAGTGACGTCGACCGGTTTCTGATCACCGATTCGCCCGAGGCAGCGGCAAAGCACATCCATCAAGTCGGCGTGGAGCGATTCGGGCTGGTGCGGCGACGACAGCCAAGGCCCCGCTGGGTACTGGGAGAGAAATCGCTGGGCGAGTCGGAGGCTTGGGAGCAAGCCCTCGAGGCCCGCAGCCGTGAGTAGCGCGGTGGGACCTGGACTGGCGCGACTCCAGGTCGTGGGCGCAGCGGTGCTGTTTTCGACCGGAGGCGCGGCGGTCAAGGCGACGGAGCTCGACGGCTGGCAGGTCGCCGGGCTGCGGGCAGGAATCGCTGCGCTCTTTCTGGTGCTCGCAGCGCCGGTGGCGCGGCGCGGCTGGAGCCTGCGCCAAGTACCGATCTCTCTGGCTTTCGGGGCGGCCCTCCTGCTTTTCGTTCTGGCCAACAAGCTGACCACGGCGGCCAACACGATCTTCCTGGTTTCCGCCTCCCCCCTCTACGTGCTGCTGCTCTCTCCGTGGCTGTTGCAGGAGCACTTGCGCCGTCGCGAAGTCGTCATGCTGGTTCTGATCGCGGCCGGGATGGGGTTGTTTCTCCTCGCTCCGGAGGCGTCGCAGGCGACCGCTCCGGAGCCCGCAACGGGCAACTGGCTGGCGGTCGCGTCGGGTCTGGCGTGGGCGCTGACCGTCATCGGAATTCGCTTTCTGAGCCGAGAGCGTCCGGATGGGGTCGGGACGCCCGGCGGCGGCTCGATGCCGGCGGTCGTGCTCGGCAATGCTCTGGTTTTCGCCGTATGCCTGCCCAGAATCGCCGAGCTTTCGGCGATGACGTCCAAGGACGCGCTGGTGCTTCTCTTTCTGGGGGTCATTCAGATCGGTGTCGCCTACATGCTCCTCACCGCGGCCATGAGGCGACTTCCAGCCATCGAGGCTTCCCTGCTGCTCATGGCCGAGCCCGTGTTGAGCCCGATCTGGGCTTGGTGGCTGCACGGTGAAGCGGTCGCGGCGTTGGCGCTGGCCGGGGGCGCGCTGATTCTGGCGGCGACCGCGCTCCCCGCGGTCTACGAGGCCTGGCGCCCGTAGGTCAGGGCCTCGAGTCGGCCGCTGTGGAGGTCTCGCCGGGCGTCCAGGTCGGTGCGGACCGCGTGGCGGAAGCCCTCTTCGCCCGCCGAGGCCTGCATCTGGCTCCGGTACTCCTCGATATCGACGAACTCGAGGGCCATGCGGATGGTTTTGAACGGCCGGGGCAGAATCTGGCCGGGCGCTTGGACGTGATGCAGGCCGCCGGAGTAGGCGATCAGCATGCGGCCCGAGGGCACGGCCTCCAGAACGTCTGCGATCCCGCCGCGCGCCGACATCGGTCGCCCATGCTTGTCGAGCCCGTTGGCGCGCTTCATCCGCCCCTCGGGAAAGATGATCACCATCGAGTCCGGCGCGAGCCGGTCGATGACGGCTTGCCAGGTATGGTCGGGCTCACGGGTGATCGCGATCATGTGGGGCGCCAGGAACCTCAAGAAGCGGCCGTAGATGGGCCTCGAGATGGTGATGTCGGCGACCGGCACATGGCCCCGGGTGGCGATTCGCTGGAGGAAGTGGTCGGGCAGCGCCCCCGAAAACAGCCATTCATACAGGCTCGTATGATTCATCACCGTCACGATCCGCAGATCTTCCCAAGGCGGCGCGGGCACCTCGTTCATCCAGTCGAACTCGAATCGGTAAAAGACGCGGCTGAAGAGCTTGAGCAGCCGCAAGACGTTCGTGCGAATGAAGTTCTGCACCTTGCCTACCTTGGAAAACTGTCAGCGTCGCCGGCGCCGGCGCCACTCTCAGGGATGACACGATTGTCTCATAGCACGGTAGCCGGGAGTCCCTTACGGTAGGATGCCCGGCATGTCGAAAATGATTGATCTATCAGGGAAAAACGCTTTGGTGATGGGAGTTACCAACAAGCGGAGCCTGGGCTGGGCGATCGCGTCTCAGCTTCACGAGGCGGGCGCGAACCTGGCCTTCAGCTATCAGGGTGAGCGCTTGCGCGGGGAGGTCGAAAAGCTCACCGCGAACTGGCCGGAAACGCCGCTCTTTGAATGCGACGTGACCCGTGACGCCGAGCTCGAGAAGCTGTTTTCGGACCTTTCGCAGGCTTGGGACGGCATCGACGCTCTGGTCCATGCGATCGCGTTTGCTCCGCGACCCGCGATGGAAGGTCGCTATCTCGACACGACCCGGGAGGACTGGATGACCGCGCTCGAGGTGTCGGCGTTTTCCCTGGTCGCGGCGGCGCACCACGCCGAGCCGCTGCTTCGGGAGGGAGCGGCAATCGCGACACTCACCTACCATGCCGCCGAGCGAGTGGTGCCCAAGTACAACGTGATGGCGATCGCCAAGAGCGCTCTCGAATCGAGCGTTCGCTATTTGGCGTACGAGCTGGGAGAGAAGGGCGTCCGAGTGAACGGCATCTCGGCCGGGCCGGTGAAAACCGTCGCCGCCCGCAGCATCCCCGGGTTCACCACGATGTACCGGCAGTTCGAGAAGGTCGCGCCACTCAAGCGTAACGTGACCCATGAAGAAGTGGGCGAGCTCGGCTTGTTCTTGCTGTCGCCGATGGCGTCTGGGATCACCGGCGAGGTCGTCTACGTTGACGCCGGGTATCACATCATGGGCATGGAGCTTCCGGACTAGGCAGCGCGGCTCGCGTCCGCGAGGCGGTCGGCCAGAGGCGAGCTGCCGCTCGGGCGGCCGCCCATCGAGACGGCGGTACCCGCCGGAAGCCTTCGCTTCGAGGGACCGTAGCGGTTCGTCTCGGCCAGGGAAAGAGGCCGGGGAGAGCTGTCGGCAGGGGTCCTACAGGCAGTTCGGCGTCCCCTCGACAGACTTGACCGGCGCGACGGTCCACAATTCTGATGGAGGTAGAAACGAGAACTCAACCGCCTGTGGAGTGCAATCATGACACCAAAGATCCAAGATCGAGATCTGACGATCCTTCTGATCGAGGACACTCCCGAGGATGCCGAGCGGGTCGAGACCTGCTTGAGCAACGGGCTGTCCAGAGGCTTCCTGGTTGATCGGACCCAGACCCTGAAAGCCTCGCTGTCCAACCTGGAGCGCTTCGACTATGACGTCGCCCTGGTGGATCTGTCGCTCCCCGACTGTGCCGGCCTGGCGATCGTGGAAGCCGTGCTCGAGGTGTCTCCCGAACTGCCGCTGATCGTTCTCACCAGCCTCGACGACGAGGATCTGGCGCTTCAGTGCATCGAAGCCGGCGCCCAGGACTATGTGATCAAGGGAGACTGTGGAATCGAAGTCCTGGTCCGGTCTCTTCACTTCGCGATGCAGCGAAAGAACGCTCAGGAGGCTCTGCGCCAGAGCGAATTGAGATACCGATACCTCTTCGAGCAGAGCCTCGCCGGAGTCTATGTGACCGACCGCGTCGGCAGAGTGCTCGACTGCAATGGTGCCTTCGCCGAGACTCTGGGTGCTCGATCTCGGCGCGAGATCCTCGAGTTGCCGGCCAGGGACCTCTACTTCGATGCGGAGCAGGCCGCCCGACTGCGGCAAGCGCTCAGCGACGAAGGCGAGTTGCGCAACGAAGAGATCCAATTGCGGCGTGTTGACGGCGAGCCCGTACGGGTCCTGGCGAACATCGCTTTGATCGATGAAAAGGAAGGTCATGGGTCGGTCGTGCAAGGTACGGTTCTCGACATCACCAAGCAACGTCGGTGGGAGCAGCGGATCCACAAGGCGCGACAGATGGAGGCGATCGGCCGGTTGGCCGGGGGCGTGGCTCATGACTTCAACAACATCCTGACCTCGATCATCGGATACGCGGAGCTCAGTCTCGACGACACCGAATCCGGTAGCGGTCTGCACGGGAACCTCCTGGAGATTCAAGAAGCCGGCCGTCGCGCCGCCGTATTGACCCGGCAGCTTCTGGCCTTCAGCCGCCGACAAGTGCTGCGACCCAGCCGGCTCGATCTCAACGAGGTGGTGCGCGAGTTCGAGGGATTGATCAAGAGCTCGGTCGGCGAGGGAGTCGAGTTGGTATTGAGTCTCGACCCGGAGCTGAACGAAGTGGTGGCGGACCGGGGGCAACTAGAGATGGTCCTGATGGATCTCGCGCTCAACTCTCGAGACGCCATGCCGGCAGGCGGCAGCCTGACGATCCTGACCGCGAATGTCGATCTCGACGCGATCTTCGCCCACGAACATGCCGGCTCCAGTGTCGGCCCTCACGTGATGCTTTCGGTCGCGGATACCGGCTGTGGCATGGACGAGGACACCCGCAAGAATATCTTTGAGCCGTTCTTTACAACCCAGAAGGCGAGTCGATCCGGTCTCGGTCTGGCGGCGGTCTACGGCGTCGTCAAGCAGAGCGGCGGTTACGTGCAGGTCGATAGCGAGGTCGGTGTAGGTTCGTCGTTTGACGTCTACCTGCCGAGAGCTGTCGGAGTCGGCACGGCGGCGACCGATGAGAGCGTATGTTCCGGCGCGGTCCCGGACGGTCGAAAGATTCTCGTCGCCGAAGACGACCGCGGTTTGCGGACGATGGCCGAGAAGGTTCTTTCGAGCCAGGGCTACGAGGTACTGACCGCGAGTGGCCCGGCGGAGGCACTGGCGATTAGGGAAGAGTCTCGCGAGTGCTTCGACCTGCTGATTACCGACCTGGTCATGCCGGGGATGAGCGGCCTGGAGTTGGCCAAGCGGCTGACTGAGCGCGATCCGGGGCTGCGAGTGCTGCTCATGTCGGGGTATCCGCGCGACCGACTCCTCGAAGAGGACCCCTTTGCCGCCCGGGCGGCCTTCATTGGCAAGCCGTTCAAACCCAGCGACCTCAGCAAGGAGGTCCGAATGGTGCTCGAGGTCGATCCGAGAGGCTCGAGCGCCTCGACTTGCAGGCTCGGCGGCCACGACATCGGCGAGCTCATTCCCCTGCCGGCGCTCGCGGCGGAGCAAGCCGTTGGGACGGGCGGCTCCTAGCCGGCTGTCGCCGTGACGGTGGTCCACCACAAGAGGGGTGGGTGTCGTGATCCTCGGGAGACGCAACATACGTGTTGCTCCTACAAGCGGCGCGGACAAACAACGATGGTCGCGGCGCCTCGAGGCAGGCAGAATCGCGTAGGGAATGGATAAATGTCCGCATTGAGGCTCGTCGATCCCGCGCCGGCAGGAGAGCGGCACCTCTGGAGAGCTACCTCTCCGGAGCCCGACGATCAGCTGGAATACCTGATGACTACCACTCCCCGAGCCGCCGGGGAGGGGGTGATTCTGGTCATCGACGACTCCCTCGTCGCCCGAAGGTACCTCGAGTCGGTCCTGGTCAAGAGCGAAGTCTGCACCAAGGTCTACCTGGCGGACAGTGTAAAGAGAGGTTTTCAGGTGTTGCAGGCTCGGGAGATCGACCTCGTGCTTTGCGATCTCAACATGCCGGACATCAA
Organism: Thermoanaerobaculia bacterium; assembly: GCA_945787635.1. GTDB lineage: Bacteria > Acidobacteriota > Thermoanaerobaculia > Multivoradales > JAHEKO01 > CALZIK01. The sequence continues at coordinate 31,645 of CALZIK010000073.1, forward strand.
TGGGATCGAGTTCCTGCATTTGATGACCGCGGAGCATGGGGACGATCTGATTCCCGTGATCATGCTCACCGGCGAGGTCAGCGTCGAGGCGAAGGTGGAATGCCTGGAGTCGGGAGCCTCGGATTACCTGGTCAAACCCTTCGCGGAGGCGGAGCTGATCGCCCGGACCAGGGTTCATCTCCAGCTCAAGGCGCTTCAGGACGAGCTTCGCATCCGCAACCAGCAGCTCAAGCAGATCGCGTGTCTGGACTCGTTGACCGGCATCTGCAATCGGCACTATTTCCTGCAGAGACTGGAGCACGAGCTCAACCGCGCCGGGCGTCGGCAGCTTCCGCTCAGTGTAGGCATGATCGATATCGATCATTTCAAGAAGATCAACGATCAACATGGACACGTCTGTGGCGATCGCGCGCTGATTCAAACGGCCAGTCTGCTCAAGGCGGGCCTGCGCGACTACGACCTGCTGGGTCGATACGGTGGCGAGGAGTTTGTTGCGGTCTTCACCGAAGCCGAGTCCGCCGTCGCCGTGGAGATCGCTGAGCGGTGCAGAATGCAGGTCGCCGCCAATCCGATGCAGATCGGCGACGCCCGGCTCGAGATCACGGTGAGCATCGGCGTGGCTTCGACCTCGGATCCCAGACCCGCCATGCTGCCGAAGCTCATTGCGAGCGCCGATGAGGCGCTCTATCTGGCCAAGAATCGCGGTCGCAACCGGGTTGTCTCGGCGAAGGCGTTGACATGGCCAGATTGAAGGTCGCGCTCGCAGGGCAACCCTTCGAGAACCCACCGTCCCACCGCCCAGGCGATCAGATCGATCTTCTGACGGATCAGCTCGAGACGGGAGACGAGAGCTTTCGAGCGCTCTTTGAGAGCGCTCCCGACGCGATCTTCGTGGAGAACATGAGCGGCGAAGTGCTCGATGTCAACCCGGCGGCGTGCCGGCTACATGGAATGGGTCGAGAGGAGTTGATCGGCCTGAATGTTACCGCTCTGGTGCCTCCCGATGCCAGGGCGGAGGCCGCCGCAAGCTTCGAGGCGGCCGCAGCCGGCCAGATCGTGCGGGTCGAGGCTCACAGTCTTACCAAGGACGGCAGGTCGGTTCCCGTCAGTGTGAGCGCCAGCCGGATCTACTATCGGGGGCAGCCCGCCCTGCTGGTTCACGTCAGAGACATGACCGACCAACGTCTGCTCGAGGACCAGCTAAGGCAATCACAGAAAATGGAAGCCATCGGACGGCTCGCAGGTGGCGTCGCCCACGACTTCAACAACCTCTTGACCGCGATCCTGGGCTACACGGAGCTGAGCGCGTCGGCCGTGGGTGAAGAGCACGAGATCTACAAGGACCTCACGGAAGTGAGGAAGGCGGGCGAACAGGCCGCTAGCCTGACCCGGCAGCTACTCGCCTTTAGTCGTCAGCAGGTGCTCGAACCCAAGGTGAAAGACCTCAACGAGATCGTTATCGACGTGGAGAACATCTGCCGGCGTACGATTGGCGAAGACATCAGGCTCGTCACCCGCCTGGAGAAGGATCTCAAGCCAGTCAAGATCGACGAAGGTCAGTTGCAGCAGGTGATCTTGAATCTGGTGGTGAATTCGCGAGATGCCATGCCGGAGGGTGGCGAGATCGCGATCGAGACTGGCACAATTCTCGTCGACGAGCATTTTCCGTCACAAGGGGTTCGAATCGAGGCGGGCGAGTATGTCTCGTTCTCGCTCAGGGATACCGGCTGCGGAATGACGTCGGAGATCAAGCAACAGGTCTTCGACCCGTTCTTCACGACCAAGGATCCCGAAAAGGGGACCGGTCTCGGGCTTTCGACCGTTTATGGAATCGTCAAGCAAAGTGGCGGCTACATCTTCATCGAAAGCCAGCCCGATGCGGGAACCACGATTCGGATTCTGCTGCCGCCGACCGAGGCAGACCCGCAGGTATCGGTCTCTTCCCCGGCTGTCTCGGAAGAGTCGGCGGGCAGCAAGACCATCCTCTTGACGGAGGACAATAAGGTCGTCCGTGAGCTTTCGACCCAGGTTCTCGAGGAGATGGGCTATCGAGTGCTTGCCGCGGAGACTGCGGAAGAAGGCCTGCGAATCAACCAGGCGTTCCAGGAGGAGATCGATCTCCTGGTGACCGATCTCGTGCTGACAGGAATGGACGGCCTGACGATGACGCGCGAGTTGCTGACGACCAGCCCGGGGACCAGGGTGCTGTTGATGTCCGGGCACACCCGACGGGCTCGCTTCGATCCCGAGCCCTTGCTGGAAGGCGTGGCCTTTCTCCAGAAGCCTTTTACGCCGGCCGGGCTCAAGAGCGCTGTCATCTCTGCCCTCCGGAAACCGGCTCCTTCCCTTCGCTGACGCGGAGCGCCAGTATTCGGTACGCGCCCAAACTCGGCGGTCCACTGAGCTGTCTGTCGAGTTGAGCCGAGATCGACTAGAAAGATGTCAGATTCCGGGGGTAGTCGGAAATGTTACAGGTGAGCGCTCCGCTTGATCTCTCAGCAAGCTCTCGACGTGGCGGAGCGGCAAAGACCCTCTTTGGTAGATCGCGAGGCATTCGGTTCTCGAGTGCCTCGGAGTTTTTTTCCGGGACCGCGGAAGTTGGGAGGTGGCAACTGTCGGGTGGTGACGCGGAGGGGGGCTCGCACCGCAACGTGCGAACAGTGCTCGTGGTCGAGGACAACAGTGGTCTTCGCATTCTGGTGGTGAAGGCTCTCGAGGCCCGGGGCTACCGGGTTCTGAGCTGCGACGCATCAGAGCTCGCGGTTCGCCTATTCGACGAAGAACCAGTCGATCTGCTGCTGACCGATGTCGTGATGCCGGGCGTCGGCGGCGTGGCCCTGGCCAGAAGGCTGAGGGCGCGCAAGCCGTCGCTCAAGGTGCTTCTGATGTCGGGTCACGACAAGCGGGAGATCGAAGATCCCGAGGTACTTGGCGGCGAAGTGACGTTTCTCAGCAAACCCTTCGGTGTTGCGGACCTGGTTCGAACAGTGGAAAAATCGCTACAGGAGAACTCTTGAGAGAGGTCACGCCAGTCAAACGGGTTCTAATTCTCGACGATGATCCCGTGGTCCTGCGGACCCTGGTCGACTACCTGGCGTCACCCAGAGTGCACCTGCTGCTTTGCTCGGAGATCGAGGCGGCGGAGTGTGTTCTGGATCGCCAGAGCTTCGACGTGCTGATCTGCGATCTGGAGGTTTCGCGCCTTGGAGGGCTCGAAGGATTCCGGCTCGTTCGGCACGCTCTGGCGCACTTTCCGGATCTCGAGGTCATCGTCTTCAGCGGAAAGCTCGACGACGAAGTGCGCCGGCTTGGCCGAAGTCTGGGCGCTACCGAGCTCCTCGAGAAGCCGGCCGAGATGCACCGCCTGCGCGAGTTGCTCGGTGGCGAGGTCCGAAGCTCTCAGGAGGGCCGGCCGGGCCGGAGGGTCCGTGGGGAGGTGACCCGGGTGGAGCGCCTGGAAGAGCTGCTGGGGAACCGCAGCATCTCGGCGCTCTTGCAGCCGATCGTCCGCCTCGACAAGACACAAGAGAGCGGAGGGTTGTATGTCGAGGGGCTGGCCAGGGGTCCTCTGGGCTCGCCTCTCAGGAATCCCGAGCTTCTTCTGGCGTATGCATCGAAAAAGGACCTGCTGTTCGAGACCGAGCTTCAGTGCATCTCTGCGGTGCTGGGTGAATCCCGCCATCTTTCGGGGCTACGCAAGCTCTTCATCAACGTGCATCCACGCTCCTTGTCGGCTCCCGGGTTCGCATCCGTTCTGGAAAATCTAGTTCGGCAGAACGGCTACGAGAACAGCGATGTCGTGCTTGAGCTGACCGAGCAGCAGTCGATCCTGAACGCCACCGCCTTCGCCGCGACTCTCGACGACTTTCGGATGCGCGGTTTCGGTCTGGCGCTCGATGACTACGGTAGCGGCTTTGCGAATCTCCATCTCGTTCAGCAGTTGCGGCCGGACTATCTCAAGATCGATGGATTCTTCTGTCGCGGCATCGAGAACGACGAGAACAAGAGGACGATTGTCGAGGCGACGGTTGCGATGGCCCACCGGCTTGGCATCTCGACGATTATGGAATGTGTCGAGACCGCCGCGGCGCTCGAGGTCTTGCGGGACCTCGGCGCCAGGTTCGCTCAGGGATACTTCTTTTCGGAGCCGATCGGCGGCCGAGAGCTCGCAGCGGCGTTCCGGCCGCGGCTGCCTGAGCTTCGGGACGAGCAGGCTCGCAGCCCGTCGCCTTCTTCGACGGTCGTCACTCCTTGGACGGCCGGGGACATCGAGCACGAGCTCTCCAATCTTCTGACCGCGATCGCGCTGACGGCGGCACAGGGACTGAAGAGGCTCGACACTGGCGATCCGCTGCGCAAAGATCTCGAAGCGATTCTCTCGGCAAGTGAGCAGGCCATTTCCTTGAAGTGGCCCGAGGTAGGGACTTTGGACTAGGGCCCTGCGGCGGTCACGCCGAGAATTTTGAGGCGCCCGGCGGGATGCCCGCCGCTCGAACGCAGGGGAACTTCCCGCATGGGGCACCAGCCGCAGGCGCCAGGGTTCTTCAGCAAGCTCCTAGAGGCCCGGGCGGAAGGTCGCGACCATGTCCCGCATCCGCTCGGCCTGTCCCGGCGTGAACGTGTTCATGCACGAGTCGTCGCTGTAGTTCATGAAGTTGCGCACCGGGTCGCTTCCGGGCGCCGAGCACGTATCGCGCGGGAGGGGGCACCCGAAGGCGGGAACCTGTTCGGCCGGAGTATCGGAGACCTCGTCGCCGCCGGAACAGCCACCCTCGAAGGTGTGAAGCAGCCCCAGGTAGTGTCCGACCTCGTGAGTGAGAGTGTCGCCCAGATTGTATGGCGCCGCCGAGCCTTTCGGCAGGGTCGAATAGCGCACCACGACACCGTGCATCGAACTGCTGTCCTCGAAGTCCCATGGATAGTAGGACCAGCCGAGAACGTCAGCCGGCATGCAAGTGTAGACGTTGAGGGTGCTGACGGGGTCCACGGCATGCCGCTTCTTGAAGCCCCGCTCGACGTCGACGTCATTGCAGCCCGTGGCAAACTCGTCATCCACGAGGCGGCGTATGGAGCGAAGCTCGAACTGGAAGCCGCTTCCGGCGTAAGCGCGGTTCAAGGCGCGAACTTGGCGCTTGACGTGCTTTCGCTTGACGTCGGCGGCACCATCGTTCGAACGCGCAACATGAAACACCACGGGAATGATCTTGTCTCCATAGCGGTGCGAGCGTCCCCAGGCGTTTACGAAGTCGCCGGCGGCGGCGTCGATCATCTTGCGCTCGAGCTGTCCGACCGACCGTGTGGCGCACCTGACTCCGGAAAGCGTGTTGCCGTTCTCAGAGGTGTAGTTGATGTTGCGAGGGAGCTCGCGCCGGTCGAAGTCTCTTGGAAACTCCTGAAGAAAGCTGGCGATCTCACCGGTTTGAGCTTCGGCGCCGGGCGATCCGAGACCGATCAGGATCATGGTCGCGAGTACCGTCGAGCTGGCGATCATTCGGGATGTGGTCATGGTTGCGCTCCTTTTTTTCGGAAGCTTTGATTCGGTTCGCATGTGACACGACCAAAGTAACCAAATGCGGGCTCTGTCGGAATCAGAGGTTCTTGGTTCGAGTTGACGGCAACTCGCGCCTGACTCCGTAGGTCGGTCACCTACGCGGCGTCGGAGGATCGGCTTTCCCACTGTCCGAGCGCCAGCCCTAGAGCCTCGACATCGTTGTTTGGCCTACAACCGGTTGGGAGGTCTTCCGGTGGTCGCGGAGCCCGAGGTCCTGGATGATTGAGTGGAAGGGAGCCGTAGGAATGCTGGCAGCGCAAACCGTCACACCGATCACGAAGGTTGTTCCCGAAGAGACCCACTTGGAGTTCCTGCGCCGGCGCTTGCGCGAAACCGCAACCGGCTGGGCAGGCCGAGACCTCGACGACAGCGAGCTGATCGCGGATTCGACCGACGGCCACTTCTGGGAGCTGGTCGGCCTGCGCGTCAGCGGCCACGAGTCTCTTCTTCTGGGTGCGCTTTCCTTTCGGCGTCAGACGGCTGGCCCGGGCTATTCACGGCAGTCGTTGCCCTCTTACCTCGCCACAGATTGCCCGATTGGAGACCGGAACAGCGCCGGCCTTTCCACGTTGGTCAGAGTCGAGCTACCGACCGCCAGAGAGTCGGTGTCCGAGTTCCTGGGAGACTTGAAGGGCAAGCAACGACGTCACCGGGTGCTGGTCGACAAGGAGCTCATCCAGGTGATGTTCGACCTCAGGGCGCAGAACCCCTCGACCGAGAAAGTCATCGGGCGGGCGAAGGCCGTGCGCGGGACCGTGGTGTTGCGCACTCGCGACGGACACGTGGTTTCAGGCATTCTGCTCGACCTCGAGGCGAAACTGCGGCGCGACCCGTCCTTCCTGGCGATCACCATGGCGGTGCAGCACACGGTGCACGGCAACGTTCCTTTGCCGACGCTCTTCGTACAGCGACGCTACATCTCGATGCTGAGCTCCTTGGAGGGCCGGCCTTTGGAGGAGAAGCTCTCCTGCGTCCCATTTCAGCCCAAGAACGCGAACCCGTTGTATCTCGTGGTTGACGTCTAGGAGCTTGCTGAAGAACCCTGGCAGGTCGCGTTGCGAGCCGCCGCAACCCGAAGGGCGCCAAGGGGTTGCGGCGCATCTGCAGCGTTGCTCGTCGTCGGCGATGGCACCGCATCGACTCCTCCTCGCGCCTTGCATCTGCACCACAAGCCCTTGGCGCGCGACCCGCCAGGGTTCTTCAGCAAGCTCCTAGCGGCTGGGCTAGTCGGTCAGGCCGTGCTCGAGCGCGTAGCGCATGATCGCGGCGTTGTTCTTGAGCTGAGTCTTGTCGAGGATCCGCGTTCGGTAGGTGCTGACCGTCTTGACGCTCAGATTCAGCTCGTTGCCGATCTCCGATACCGTCATCCCCGAGCCGATCATGCGCAATACCTGAAATTCGCGGTCAGAGAGGCTTTCGTGAGGCAGCTGCGAGTTGTCTCTTCCGATGCTCATGGCGAGCAGCTCGGCGAGTTGGTCGCTGATGTACTTGCCCCCGCCGTGGATCTTGTGGATCGCGCTGATGAGTTCATCACCGGCCTTGATCTTGGTGAGATAGCCGTCGGCGCCGGCTCTCAGGCAGCGGAGGGCGTACTGGTCCTCGGAATGTGAGGTGAGCATGAGCACTCGGATTTCGGGCTTCCAGCGCTTCAGCTCTTCGACAATCTCGAGGCTGTCGCGACCCGGCATGACGACATCGAGTAGCACGACGTCGGGATCCAGTTCCTTGCTCCTGGTAAGCGCCCGAGGACCGTTCTCGGCTTCACCGATGACCTGGAGGACGGGATCGTCCTCCAAGACCCTGCGCAGGCCGTCGCGGAACATCTGGTGGTCATCGGCGATGAGCACTTTGATCATCGTGTGTGAACAGCTTTCCCCTTCGTTTTCGTGGAAATTCTAGGCTAAATCCTAACATGCCCTCGCTCGTGCCCTCCAGAGTGTGTGCGCTTGCCTGCTGACTCGTTGCCGGGATGTCGGTGGCTGTCCGACAGCGCTCGGGGACTTGCTCCTAGGATACGAGCAGCGCATGTCCGATTTCGCCGACTCGTTGCGTCGTCTACTCTTTTGCTATGAACACTCCACCGAGACAGCCTAAGCCCTCTTCTGGCGATTCGAGCCAGGCTACGCCCTTCGTCGGGTTCGATGACATGAAGTCCCGTTATCGCGTCTCTGGCGTGGAGATGCGTTTGGGTGCATTCGACGGTGCGAAAGCGGTCAACATAGGCATCGGCGGCGTCGCGGTCGAGACCCAGAAGTACCTAGAGGTCGGCAAGACCTACCCGCTGCGATTCAGGCGCCCGGCGGGCTCGCTGCGCCTGACCGGCACGGTGATTTGGAGTCAGCTCACGAGGACCGTGACGGTCAAGGAGCGCGAGGTGCTGCCCGTTTATCGAGCCGGCCTCGAGTTCGCCAGAATGTCGGTCGCGCAGAAACGGGAGCTCGAGGAGTTCATCGCCGAAGCGCTCGACCGGGCCGAGCAGGTCCACAGCGTGGCGGGCGCGGCAATCGCCTGACCTGCGGCTCACCGACAAGCTCCCCTCCACCGGCTCGAGCGATCGTCCAGTAAGCGCGCGTCGGCCGCCGCGCCGATCCGGCGAGCATTCGTACGACGAGCGCAGGGCATTCCGTTGCGCGCCAGAACAACATTCAACTCGAGCTCGGCATGACGGATGTCGGCCTTTGTCCTACGTTCCGCGGAGGTTTCGTCCGCTACCGGGATGGTGTGACAAGCCCGATAATGGAAGACGGAGAAATGTCATGTTTAGCGCTCAATCACGTGGAGCAGCAAACGGACCCGGAGTCGCCGGACTCGCAGAACTGGACCAGAGCCAACGCCGCCTTCTGCGCCCCGAGGCTCGCCTGCGATGTCGCCGTCTGCTTGGCGTTCTTGGAATCTTGCCGCTGCTCCTCGCGGCCGGTGCCGAACTTCGGGCACAGGTGACGTTCACCGTCAACGCCGACGCCGACGCCGTGGACATCGTCCCGGGCGACGGTGTCTGCGAGACCGGACCGGGTAACGGCATCTGTACGCTCCGGGCGGCGATCCAGGAGGCCAACGCGCTCGCCGGCGCCGACACCGTAGACCTGCCGACCGGCACCTACCCGATCGCGATCAACGGCAATGACGACGACGCCTCGAAGGGCGATTTCGACATCACGGAAGAGCTGACGATCAACGGTGCCGATGAGGCCACCACCATCGTCGACGGCGCGGGGTCGGACCGGGGGTTCCACGTCCTCGCCGGCGTGACGGCCACCTTGTCGGGCCTGACCATTCAAAACGGCGATCCCGGTGGAGGGTCCGGCGGTGGGATCTACAGCCTGGGCACCCTGAACCTCTCGTCAGTCACTTTGGATGCCAACTCCGCCGGTGCTGGCGGCGGGCTTGCTGGCGGCAGCGCGAGCTCGCTTACGCTGGCCAACGTCACCCTGAGCGCCAACTCGGCGACGGACGGTGCCGGCATGTACCTCGCGGACTCCGTGGCCGGGGCCTCGCTCACGGATGTCAGCCTGGTGGGCAACATAGCCGGTACAAGCGGCGGCGGAATCTTCGCCGAAGCGTCCGGGCTCTTGCTCACCGGCGGGGTGCTGAGCGGCAACTCGGCCACCAACGGTGCCGGCATCTACCTCAGGGAAGCCCCGGCCGAGGTGACGCTGAACGACGTCAGCGTGGTCAACAACACAGTCAACAACCTCGGCGGCGGGATCTACGCCGAGGCTTCCGAACTAACGATTACCGGCAGCACCCTGAGCGGCAACGCGGCGAAGGACGGCGGCGGGATCTACAACGACGGCGCCGGGCTCACCCAGACCCTGACCA
>CALZIK010000074.1 GCA_945787635.1 Thermoanaerobaculia bacterium
CTGGTCGATAGACATAAGGAGGAGAATGAGGACGCACCGATCAGCAGTTGAGCCAAGAGGCGAGTCGGCGTGGGTTCGCCGGGTGTCGCGCGCAGCCGGCATGGTCCAGTGGTCGGACGCGGGTGCTTACCAGCCAGAGAATCTGGGCGATGCGTCGTTCGAAGTCATCCAGATCGAGCTCAAGACCCAGGGCACGGCGGCGGACGAAGCCGTGATACGCGCTTCGGCTCCGGCTTGGGCCGCCGTCTACGATGCTACCGACGCGGACACCCTGGCAGCCATGTACCGGGAAGACTCTGTACTCTATCCACCGGGCTCGCCGGCCGCGAATGGCGGAGCTGAGATCCGCGAGTTCCTCGCAGGCGACAGCGCTGCGACGAAGGCCGCGGGGTTGACCCTGAACATTCCCGAGGCAGGCGCCGTCCACGTATCGGGAGACCTCGCTTACGAGGCTGGGACATACAGCGTCACTGACGCTTCCGGTGCGACGGTTGACACCGGCAAATACATCGGCGTCTTCCAGAAGCGAGATGGAAAGTGGCTTTATATACGTCTCCGATGATTGGAACAACTGTCTCCCACTACAAGATCCTCGACAAGCTCGGGGGCGGTGGGATGGGAGTCGTGTACCGGGCCGAGGATCTGACCCTGGGTCGGCAGGTGGCGCTCAAGTTCCTGCCGGACACCCTGGCCGAGGATCCTGAAGCCCTGGCCCGGTTCCGGCGTGAGGCGCGGGCGGCCTCGGCTTTGAACCATCCCCACATCTGCACGATCCACGAGCTGGGCGAGGAGGATGATTGCCCCTTCATCGTCATGGAGCTGATGGACGGCCAGACCTTGAAGTACCGGATCAGCTGCCAACCGATACCAGCCGAACAAGTAGTGCGCTTTGGCGCACAGGTGGCGGACGCGCTTGCGGCGGCCCACAAAGCCGGGATCGTCCATCGGGACCTCAAGCCGGCTAATCTCTTTGTGACCGAGCGCGGTGACGCCAAGGTGCTCGACTTTGGGCTGGCCAAGGTGACCGAGGCTCTGGCTCGGAAGGAGTCGAGGTCAGCAGAGGCCGAGACCGAAATGGCGCCCGAGCGTTTGACGACGCCCGGCACCGCGATGGGCACCATCGCCTACATGTCGCCGGAGCAGGTGCGTGGTGAAGAGCTCGACGAGCGAACCGATCTCTTCTCATTGGGAGTTGTGCTCTACGAGATGACGACGGGGAAGCAGCCGTTCGAGGGCAAGACGGCGGGGGCGATTTTCGACCTAATCCTGAACCAAGCGCCGACGGCCCCGGTGCGCATCAACGCGGAGGTGCCCGACGAGCTCGAGCGCATCCTCAACAAGGCGCTCGAGAAGGACAAGACGCTTCGGTACCAGAGCGCCTCAGAGCTCAAGGCCGACCTTCTGCGTCTCGTCAGGGACACGACTTCGGCTCCGACCGCTCCTTCCCCGGCCCGCAAGAGGGTTGGCGGCAGCCTCCCAGGCCGACGCACTCGCTTCTTCGGCCGCGAGCGCGAGCTGGAGGTGCTTGGCCAGCTCCTCTCGGACCCCGCCGTTCGCCTGGTGACCCTCACCGGCGGAGGAGGCACGGGCAAGACACGGCTGGCTCTCCAGGCGGCGGAGCCCCTCGCAAATGACTTTGTAGGCGGGATCTTTTTCGTGCCGCTTGCCGGCCTTGCGCAGGCCGATTTGGTTGCGGCGGAGATTGCTCGCATGCTCGGTGCACGATCGGACGGGACGAGCGGTTCGGCCGAGGCGATCGCGGATGCTGTGGAGGAGCTGCGAGGCCGCACATTGGCGATTCTCGATAGCTTCGAGCATGTGACCGAAGCGGCACCGTTTCTGGGTGAGCTACTCGACGCCTCTCCAGGTCTCTCCCTGCTCGTCACGAGTCGAGAGGTGCTGCACATCTACGGCGAGCACCACTACCCGGTGCCGCCGCTTCCGGTGCCCGAGTCCGGGGGCTCGGCGCCGCTCAAGGAGCTGGCTCAGCAACCGGCCGTCGCTCTCTTTGTCGACCGGGCTCAGGCCGCACGGCCGTCATTCCGTCTCGACTCGGACAACGCCGTAGCCGTGACCGAGCTGTGCGCACGCCTCGACGGACTGCCGCTGGCGCTCGAGCTCGCCGCCGCGCGCGTGCGAATGCTGTCGCCGAAGGACCTCGTCACGCGTCTCGCACGCCGGTTGAAGGTCTTGACCAGCGGTGCCCGCGACCTTCCGGAGCGGCAGCGCACGCTGCGTGGCACGATCGATTGGAGCCATGACCTACTCGAGGACGAAGAACAATCCGTCTTTCGGCGGCTGGCGGTCTTTCCCGGCGGTTTCACCCTCGAAGGGGCCGAAGCCGTCGTCGACCCGCACGGAAGCCTAGACATTGGGATAACCGAGGCAATCGACTCGTTGGTCGACAAGAGTCTGGTGCGCCAGCTGGACTCTCCAGAAGAGCCGCGTTTCTCCTTCCTGGAGACAATGCGGGAGTACGCGGTTGAGCGTCTGGGCGGCGCGAAGGACGAAGAGGAGACCCGGAGGGCGCACGCCGCCTACTTCTTGGTGCTCGCCGAGGAAGGAGCTTCTATCCTTGCGAACGGGGACGATCCTTCGTGGCTAGCAACATTTGCGCGCGAGAACCTCAACTTCTTCGCGGCTCTCGATTGGCTGGCCACCACTGGCAACGCGGAGTGGGCGCTCAGGATCGCTCTGGCGCTTTTTCAGTTTTGGGAGAAGGGCGAGTTGCTCGCGGAAGGCGCACGTCGGCTCAGGACGCTGCTCGAGTTGCCCTCGGCGGCCTCACATGGCGCACTCCAGGCGAAAGGCCTCTTTGCCGCCGGTGTCCTGGCGTCCGCCGTGGGCGATGAGGAGCGCGGGATCGAGATGTTCCAAGCCAGCCTAGAGAAGCATCGAATGTTGGAGGACAGCTGGGGGACACTGGTTGCTCTCAATGGCCTGTCGATCGGCTTGGCTGACTCGGGCCGCTTCGAAGAGGCGCGGAGCCATCAAGAGCAGGCTCTGGCACTCGGCCTCGAGCTCGGCGACGAGGTGTCAGCGGCTCGCTCCCTCTCCAACCTTGGGCGAATCGCGATGGGGCAGGGCGAGCACGAGGAAGCTCGGCGGCGCTACCGGGAAGCGGCGGAGATCTTCTTGCGACTCGAGGATCATCTTGGGTTGGCTTGGTCCCGCAACCACGAGGGAGATGTTGCTCGCGGTCAGGGCGACTTGACCGGGGCTACCGAACTCTATGAGCAGGGGCTTGTCGCTTTTACGGAGTTGGGCGACGCCTGGGGCATCGGGAGTTCGCTCGCGGATCTCGGCCTGGTCCGGCGTCTGCAAGGGGATTGCAGGGAGGCGGGAGGGTTGTTCAAGCGGGCGCTCCGGCGCTTTGCTGACGTGGGGCACAAGAGAGGCGTAGAGCGGGTGCTCAGGCAGCTGTCCATCGTGGCGGCCGAAGACGGCAACGGCGAGGTCGGAGCGCGCCTGGCCGGTGCCGCTGCCGCAATGCGGAAGAGGCTTGGACGCGGAGAGGTTGTGCCCACGGGTGGCAGATCCATACAGGAACACCGCGGGCAGGTAAGTGAGATGCCGCGGGAGGTCGCCGATCGCGCAAGGCGGGAGGGCGAGGCAATGCCATGGCGCGCGGCCGTCGGCTACGCGCTCGAGGCGGTGGGTTAGCCTTGCCGCCGTTTCTCGGTGGACGCCGCCTTAGGCGAACCGGTCGGGGTCGAGCAGCTGCTGGACAGCGGAAATCCTATTGGCCGGGAGACCGGTCATCTCGGCATGCTGCCGAATAGTCTCTTCGTCCGGAGCAAGGTAGATGCAGTAGACCTTGTCGTCCGTCACGAAACTGTGGATCCACTGGATCTGAGGCCCGAGCCTCCGCAGGCTTTGCAGCGACTTCTTGGAGACCTCGCAGATCTCCTCTTCCGACAGATTCCCGACCTCTGGGATATCACGCTCGACGATGTATTTCTTGAGCTCTGTCATCGGTCTGGCGGCATTGTACACCGACGCCACACAACGGGGAACGCCTCCCATGCGCTTTCGCCATTCAACCTAAGCTGTCAAGAACCACACTTTTTCCACGGGTGATACGAGGCTGTTTCCATGGTGCACTGGTGGTGCAGTAGAAGCCAACTTCTGACAGCTTTCGGCAACCGTGCTCAGCTGTTTGGCGACTCGCAAGTCACTGCTCTTGCGTTGGTTACGGCTTGACGGTAGTTGTGGCCAGTTGAATGGAACCAAACTTTTGGTCTGATGGTCGGGGGTTCGACTCCCTCACGGCCCACCATCGTGAAGTACACCAAAGTTTGTACCTAGAGTCGCGCCGGCAGGAGTGGCCGGTAGGTCTCGCGCCGCGGACTCGACGATATGATACGCCTCCGAGGAGAAGCGATGCCACCGCGAACCGAGACCCACGTCACCACTTGTGTCATGGACTGCCCCGACGGCTGTGCGCTCGAGGTGCAGGTGGTCGACGGCAAGATCGACCGGATCGGGCCGGCCACCGGCGAAGGCACGACCTTCATTTGCGGCAAAGTGGCGAACTTCGGCCGCCGGGTTCATCATCGGGAGCGGTTGCTGCATCCGCTGCGTCGGGTCGGCGTCAAGGGTTCGGGCGAGTTCGAGCGCGTTTCGTGGTCGGAGGCCTTGGACGAGATCGCCGAGCGGCTCGCCGCGACCCGAGACCGTTGGGGCGGCGAGGCGATCTTGCCCTATCACTACGGCGGCTCGAACGGCCTTCTGACCGACGACTTCCTCGACGATCTGCTGTTTGCCCGTCTCGGCGCTTCGCGGCTGGCGAAGACCATCTGCGCCGTCCCGGCCACCCAGGTGGCGGTCGGGATGTACGGCAAGATGCCCGGCGTCGCTTTCGAGGACTACCCGCGCGCCGAATGCATCGTGATCTGGGGCGCCAACCCCAAGGGCTCGAACATCCATCTGGTGCCGCAGCTCCGCGAGGCCCGGCAGCGCGGCGCCTTCGTGGCCGCCATCGATCCGCGCAACAACTTCGGCAGCGGCGAGATCGATCTCCACTTACCGGTTCTTCCCGGGCAGGACCTCCCGCTGGCGCTCGCGATGATCCGCCACTGGCACGAGCGCGGCCTCCTCGCCCGCGACTTCCTGCTCGAGCATGCCGACGGGCTCGAGCCGCTGCTCGAGCGCGCGGCCGAGTGGAGCTTGGAACGCGCCGCCACCACGGCCGGCGTCCCGGTTGC
>CALZIK010000075.1 GCA_945787635.1 Thermoanaerobaculia bacterium
GCTTCTTGCGGCCCGAGCCGTCGGCGATCGCGCCGAGGATCGGGGCAAGGACCAGGACGATCAGATTGCTGGTGCCGACCGCGACACTCCACCACCAGTCCGCGTTGGCCCCGGGAGCCACGAGCTTGGTGAAGTAGATCGAGAAGGCGACCGTGACGATCACCGTGGTGTAGGCCGAGTTCGCGAAATCGAACATCGCCCAGGAGACGATCTCGCGTCGGGCGACCGGCGGATGGGGTGAAGTCACGCAGCGGAGTTTAGCTCGTGTTCGGCGACGTCCATGCGGCGCCGCCCCGCTTGCCGTATCCTCACCCTCCATGACGCACCTCGCCGCCATCCTGGGTGTTCTGATCATTTCGTTCTCGGCTATCTTCGTTCGGCTGGCCGGCGTCTCGCCCGACACCGCGGCGTTCTATCGCACGCTCTACGCGGTCCCCGCTCTCGCGGCGCTCTGGCTCGCGTTCGGAGCTCGAGGTCGCTCCTGGAAACTGCAGGCTCTGGCGTTCGCGAGCGGCGTGTTCTTGGGGCTCGATCTCGCGGTCTGGCACCGAGCGATCCACTGGATCGGTGCCGGTCTGGCGACCGTCCTCGGCAACACGCAGGTCATCTTCGTCGGTCTCGCGGCCTGGCTCCTTCACGGTGAGCGACCACGCCGTTCGATGTTCTTTGGTATTCCGCTCGCCTTCGCCGGCATGACCATGGTCTCAGGCCTGGGGCGAGCCGATGCCTATGGAGAGAACCCGTTGCTCGGCACCTTTTTCGGACTCCTTACCGGAATCACCTACGCCGTGTTCCTGCTTCTCTTCCGGTCCTCGACGCGCAACTCCTCTACGCCCTTCGGCGCTTTCTTCGTGTGCACCCTCGGAGCCCTGGCGGCCAGCGCCGCGGTCGGCGCCGGCAGTGGAGACCTGGATCTGGCCTGGAGCTGGCCCGCCCACGGTTGGCTCATCGCGCTCGCCCTCGGCTCGCAGGTCGCGGGCTGGCTGATGATTGCCTACGCCCTGCCACGCCTTCCGGCGGCCGAGACCTCGATCCTGCTCTTGCTCCAACCGATGGCGACCGTGCTCTGGGCGTTAGTGCTCTTCGGTGAAGCTTTGTCGCCGGTTCAGTGGGCTGGGGTGCTGCTTCTCCTGTCCGGCGTTGCCCTGCCAACCGCCGGCAGGGTTTTGACCAGGCGAAATCGGGCCAAGCCGTCTCCCGATGCCGTGACCGGCGCCGTCTAGCCTAGAATCGCGCGATGAGCACTCGAGCCACGACGGTTACCCTCCTGTTGGTCTCACTTGCCCTCGCCGGATGCGCGGGCCGCTCGGCGGGCTCGAACTCCCCGGGCGGCGAGCCGGCGGTCGCCCAGACCGCCCCCCCGCAAGTCACCATCTTCCTCGTGAGGCACGCCGAGACGATCTACCCTCCTCCGGCCGACGAGCCCCGGAATCCACCCCTTAACGCCATGGGCCAGGACCGGGCCGACGCCCTCGCGCGACTACTCGAACCCGCCGGAATCGAGCGGATCCTGAGCAGCGACTACCACCGCACCCGCGAGACCACGGCGCCGCTCGCCGAAGCCCTGGGACTCGAAGTCGAGCTCTACGATCCGGGCAACCTCGCCGAGCTCGCCGAGGCTCTTCTCGCAACGCCCGGGAGAACTCTGGTCGCGGGGCATTCGAACACCACCCCTGAGCTGGTCGGCCTCCTGGGCGGCGCGCCCGGCGAACCGATCGACGAGAGCATCGAGTTCGACCGGCTGTATGTTCTTACCGGCAATCGCGATGCCGGGCTCACCACCGTCGTCCTTCGCTATGGCGCGCCGGTGCTCGAAAACTGGCGAGAGCTGGCCACCCAGCGCAGGCAGAGTGTGACCCCCTAAAAGAGCTTTCGGGGCTCGACCGTCAGGTTCGCGACCAGCAAGCCCGTCACCAGCGCCAGCGCGATGATCGCCATCGTGAAGCCCGCCTCGACACCGGAGACCACGTCCTTGGCGATGAGCGCCTGCAGGCTCCGGAAACCCAACGAGCCCGGGACCAGAAGCAGCAGCCCCGGCAGGATCGGAATCGCCGAGGGAATGTCGCGCCAGCGTGAAAGAACCGCGCCGACCGTGCCCAGGAGCCAGGCGCCGAAAAGGGTTCCGAGCTCGAGCCCCAGGTACTCGGTGCCGAAGCGCGCCCCAAGGAATGCCGTGGCCGCCGCGACCAAAACCACCGGGACGTCCTTGAGCCGCGCCTGAAAGAGCACCGCCAGGGCGATCGCGTTGACCGCCAGAGCAGCGGTTAGCACTGGAAACGGAAACCCCTGGGGCGCAACCGCTGGAGCGGAGCCCAGCAGGCGCGCCACCACCGCGATGCCCAAAGCCAGACCGAAGCCGATCTGGAGGAACGTGACCAGCGCGCTCATGAGCCGCGCCGAGCCGCTCACCGCGTGACCGTGCGCGAGCTCGTTGACCGCGATGGTGAGGGTCAAACCCGGCAGGAGCACGATCAGACCCGCGAGGGTGGGAATCGAAGCGAACAGCGGCGAAACCGCGTGCGCCACCGCCTGCGCGCCCCCCGCGCAGACGATTCCTGCGATCGCTGGCAAGAGGAGCGCGAATCTTCGTGAGCGCCCAGCCAGAAGAGTGAGCAGCCCGACCGCCAGACCCAGGCCTCCGGCCACTGCGAGCTCGCGCACGCCGCCGCCGAAAAACATCGCCACCACGGCCGAAACAACGCCGAACGAGAGCACCGTCGGCGCCCGCCCGTACAGGGACGCCCGGGCTTCGATCTCGGCGACCCGGCTCGCGGCTTCGGCGACCGTGGTCTCGCCGGCGAAGACCTCTCGCAGCAGTTCGTTCAGCGCCGCCAACTTGGAGAGATCCGCCTCACCCTGATCGAGGCGGGCCAGAAACGTCCGCGCCTGGTCTTCCTCGCCGATCGAGATCACGATCGAGGTCGGGGTCACCAGAAACTGGGCCTCGACGCCTAGCTTGCCCGCCACCTCGGAAAGCGCGTTCTCGACCCGGTGTACCGGCATGCCGTAGTGATGAAGAGCTCGCGCCAGGCGCATCAGGAAGCGCGACGAGACCCGCTCAGCGGTCGCGGGCCCGGTTCCGGACGATGGCGGTGATTCGGCCATCTCGGCAGTTCAACCTAGGGCAGGAACGCTTTGGTGTTGGCCATCTTCTGCGGCAGGTACTCGTCGATCACGTAGTTCAACCCATGCTTGGCGAGGGCCTGCTGCTCGACGCGCACCCCCATCTTGATCTGTCGCTCGAGCGCCTTCTGCCAGGGCTTGTGGTGCTTGACGAACGGATCGTTCTTCAAGGCGTCCTTGGCGCGCTTGATATCGACATCTTTGAGCGGGTGGGTCGGGAGATCGTAGTCCACGATGTCCTGCGGGGTGACTCCCAAGAAACGCGCCTGCGGCACGCAAAAGTACTCGTTCATATGAGCGGCATTGCCCGAGCCCACCTTGAGCGTGCGATAGATGTTCGAGTAGCCGTACGGGTCGCCATCGACGAAGACGTAGACCGGGAGCTTGCGCTCGTCGGCGAGGCGCCTGATGAAGCGGCGGCATGCTCGAGTGGGCACACCGCCCATCGATACCAGAATGCAGTTCGCGCTTCGCCAGTAGGCGTGCTTGACCAACCGCTGGAACATACCGGCGGTCTCGATCGCCAAGATGAACTTCGCCTTGGTCTCGAAGGCCAGGTCCTCGACCGAGATCGGAATCGAGTAAGCGCCGCTGCCGAACTTGGTGCAGTCGATGCGCAGCTCCTCGCCGGTCTCCCGGTCCTGATCGATGACCACCAACTGGCCCGCAACGTCGCCGCCTTTTTCCTCCGGAATGAAGCCGAGCTGCTCGCGGTTGACGCCAAAAAGAGCCTCGACATCCTCCATCACGGTGTCCGACTCCGGCTGCTCGTTGAAGCGGCACTCCTCCCAGTTCTTGGACACGTAGTAGGCCTCTCGTTTGGTCGCCATGTCGTCGGTTTCGACCAGCTCTTTCGAGAACGCCATCATGCGCAGCGTCTGGGCGAAGGTCTTGACGGTGCCGACGGTGAGGGTGCGCTCCTTGGTGTTGCCTTTGATCTCGAAATAGCCTTTCTTCGCTCGGTAGATGACGTTGGAAAGGCTGCGCACCGGAAAGCGCAACGCCGGCGTTTTCCTGGTCAA
>CALZIK010000076.1 GCA_945787635.1 Thermoanaerobaculia bacterium
GCTCGAGGTGCTGCGCGAGGAACCTGTGGCGGTCGACCTCTCTGTCGACCGTCTCATCCTCCGTTTGTAGCGGTGGACGTCCCTGTCGACCGAATCTGAGGTTCAGGTTGTAGCGGTCGACGTCCCTGTCGACCGAATCCGATGTTCAAGCGGCGATAGTGGGCCGCCGGCACCTCGTCTCGCTCGGCGGACCTCGCTCGTACGAGGCACGCGTCGGCCCTTCAGCTGCGAGACGTCAGAAGAAGAATTCATCCCGCGGCTTGGGGGGGGCCAAACAAAGGTGGAGGCCGGCACAGACGCCGGCCTCGCTGTCTTGGCCTCGCGTGTCGCGGTCGATATCGAGATACAGGTTTGTAGCGGTCGACGTCCCTGTCGACCGAATCTGATGTTCAAGCGGCGATAGTGGGCCGCCGGCACCTCGTCTCGCTCGGCGGACCGCGCTCGTACGAGGCACGCGTCGGCCCTTCAGCCGCGAGACGTCAGAAGAAGAATTCATCCCGCGCCGTGGGGGGAGGGTCAAAGAAGGGTGGAGGCCGGCACAGACGCCAGCCTCGCTGTCACGGAGAATCCACGACTTGTCTGAAAGGGAGCGGCGTTAGCCGCCACCTTTTCAATACCTAAATGTGCTCCGACGGACCGTTCACGCCGGAGGCGCAGGCAGCACTCGCTTTGCTTGCTTGAGATTCCTGTCCAGGATTGGTTGTAAGGCACGGAGTTCCGGCGGCATTGTTCTCTCGGAGCGAACAACCTCGTGCCGAGCGCTGGGCAGGACCAGTCGGGAGCGGACACCCTTCTGCAAGGTGTCCCCGATGCCTCCGCTTGATACCGGTTCGATGCCTGAAGGGCCGACGCGTGCCTCTTACGAGCGAGCGCTCACCCGAGTCTTCGAGGGGCGAGCGAGAAGAGGCGCCGGCGGCCCACTATCGGTCGTTACCCGCCACAGAGTCACGCTCGAAGTGAGCAGCTCCGCTCAGGCCTATCCATGCGCAAGAGCTCGGCGGCAAAAAAGAAAAAGGCCGGCGCCAAGGCGCCGGCCTCCGTGTCGAGACGTTGGGAGCCTTCGCCCTTAGTAGCGATAGTGGTCCGGCTTGTACGGTCCGTCCACATCCACCCCGATGTATTCGGCCTGCTCGGGCGTGAGCTTGGTGAGGGTGACGCCGAGCTGGTCGAGGTGGAGTCTCGCGACTTCCTCGTCGAGCTTCTTTGGCAGCATCATCACGGTTTTGTCGTATGCCTCCTGGTTGGCCCACAGCTCGAGCTGCGCCAGCACCTGGTTGGTGAAGGAAGCCGACATGACGAACGAGGGATGGCCGGTCGCGCAGCCCAGGTTCATCAAGCGGCCCTCGGCCAGCAGCAGCACCGAATGCCCGTCCGGGAAGATCCATTCGTCGTACTGGGGCTTGATGTTCTCGCTGTGCACGCCGTCGAGCTTCTTCAAGCCTGCGATGTCGATCTCGTTGTCGAAGTGACCGATGTTCGAGACGATCGCCTTGTCTTTCATCCGCGCCATGTGATCCGCGGTGATGATGTTGAAGTTGCCGGTCGTGGTGACGAAGATGTCCGCCGTGTCGACGAAGTCCTCGAGCGTTGCGACCTGATAGCCCTCCATTGCGGCCTGGAGCGCGCAGATCGGGTCGATCTCGGTGACGACGACTCGCGCGCCCTGTCCGCGAAGCGCCTGGGCGCAGCCCTTGCCGACTTCGCCGAATCCGCAAACGACCGCGACCTTTCCACCGATCATGACGTCGGTGGCCCGGTTGAGGCCGTCGAGAACCGAGTGGCGGCAGCCGTAGACGTTGTCGAATTTCGACTTGGTGACCGAGTCGTTGACGTTGATGGCCGGGAAGAGGAGGCTGCCGTCGGTCGCCATCTGGTAGAGCCGGTGCACGCCGGTGGTGGTCTCCTCGGACACGCCCTTTATGCCCTCGGCAACCGCGGTCCAGACTCCGGGGCGCGTGGCCAGCTCGGTTCGAATCGTGTCGAGAATGACGCCCCACTCCTCGGGATCCTTGTCGGCGTCGAACTCGGGAACGGTCCCCGCGGCTTCGAACTCGCGCACCTTGTGGACGAAGAGGGTGGCGTCGCCGCCGTCGTCGACGATCAGATCGGGTCCCGAGCCGTCGGGCCAGAGGAGTGCCTCCTTGGTGCACCACCAGTACTCTTCGAGCGTCTCGCCCTTCCATGCGAAAACAGGCGTCCCCTTGGGATCGTGCGGCGTGCCGCCGGTCTCGGGCCGGCCGACGACGACCGCCGCTGCCGCGGGATCCTGGGTGGAGAAGATATTGCAGGAGACCCAGCGAACGTCGGCGCCGAGCTCGGTCAGGGTCTCGATCAGGACGGCGGTCTGCACGGTCATGTGCAGCGAGCCCATGATCTTGGCACCTGCGAGAGGCTTGGTCTTGCCGTGCTGCGCGCGCAGCGCCATGAGGCCAGGCATTTCCTGCTCGGCCAGTCGGATCTCCTTGCGTCCGCTCTCGGCCAGGTTCAGATCGGCGACCTTGAACGGCACCCGCGTGTCCTTGCTTGCCGCGGTCGGCTTCGCTTCTGTCATCACTGTCATCTGGGTTTCTCCTTGATTTCGGCCGCTGGGCCGTGGTTTGCGAAGGGATCGTATCTACAAAGGTTTGGCGGCGCTCGCCGCGAACAGCGACGGGCCGGTAGCGTTTTGGTGCGGCGTGAGGGTCGTGAACCGGATCTTCTCGAAGCCGGCGTCCGCGAGCCATGTCTCGATCCGCTTGTGCTCGAAGCCTAGCCAGACGTGGCCCATCTCGCTTCGATAGCTCTCTCGCTCGTGAGGCAGCATGTCGACGACCAGGAGCCTGCCCCCTCCGCACAGGCAGCGGCCCGCCTCGGCGAGGACCGACTCGGGCGATGCGACGTGGTGAAGCACGAGCATCACAGTGGCGGCGTCGAGCTCGGCGTCGCCGATAGGTATTTCTTCGAGCCGGCCCTGTCGAACCTCCACGTTGTCGAATCGTGCGAGGCGCTCGCTGGCGGCGGTCAGCATCTCGGGCGACTCATCGACGGCGATCACGCGGCGTAGGTGCGGAGCCAGGGCTGCCGCCAGATTTCCCGTCCCGCAGCCCAGATCCGCAACCGTCAGGTCGGGGTCGAGTAAGGCGAGCATGGCTTCCAGATCGAAGCGGTGGCCGAAGAGCTCCTGCCTCATCTCCGCCCAGCGTCCCGCGGCCGATGAAAAGAAAGCTTGTGAGCGGCCGGGTCGCTCGGCCAGCACTCCGAGGAGACGGCGCTGGTCCTCTCGCGAGCTGCGACTGGCGGTGAGCTCGCGGCGAACAAGCGTCCAGAGCTCGAGAGCGGTCGCCGAGGCCGGCTGCCGAGCGCCGTAGAAGCGGCTGGTGCCGTCTCTGCGCGCCTCCAGCCAACCGTCGCCGAGAAGGGTCTTGAGATGCCGGCTCACCGTGGACTGGGGAAGCTGGAGAACGGAGCAAAGCTCGGAGACGGTCAGCTCTTGCCGCTCGCAGAGCAGCAGGATCCGGCAGCGCAGCGGGTCGCCGAGCACCGCCATCCGGTCGAGAACGCCGGCGTCGGTCCGTTGTAAAGCAGTTTGATTCAATCCGTTCATCCGGATCTAAGGATACAACCAGCTTTCGCGCCTGTCAACCGGCTGGAGAGCTTGCTGGCTTGTGGAACATCTCGCTCTGCCTTTCAGTCAAGTATGCGATGCTAGGAATCCGGCCCATCCAGGGGAGAGGTAGCGAGGGCCCGGCCGGCGATTCCTCGATGAGCAACCCACCCGATTCTCGACCGGACGGCGAAGGATTGCCGTCAGACAGCTACTGGTATCTGGTCGGATTCATCGACAAGAACCAAAAACAGTGGCGGACCATCATTCGGTCTCTGCCTCTGGCCATCGGGCGGAGTCCGAGCGCGGATCTCTACCTGTACTCGACGAGCGTTTCTCACCGGCATGCGGAGCTTTTCGAGCAAGAAGGCGCTCTGTGGATCCGGGACCTCGGAAGCACCAATGGCACCTACGTCAACTCCAAACGCCTGGCAGGGCCGGTTCAATTGCACGAAGGCGACTCGCTGCATTTCGCCGACCTGGTGTTTCGGCTCGGCGCCTACAACCCGCCCGCCGATACCGATCAGGTTCAAACGAGGGAGCTGGATACCGACGAGCTGGTGACGCGGCTTCACGAGCTCACCTCGGATTTCGGCAATCTCCTCAGCGAGGAGGCGGTGAGCCCCTACTTTCAGGGGATGCACGAGATGGAAGGCCGGCAAGAGGTCTTGGGCTATGAGCTGCTTTCGCGAGGTTTCCTAGGCGGCCGCGAGACGCCGCCGCTCGAGCTTTTCTACCTCGCCGAGAGGTTGGGCCGAGAGCAAGAGCTCAGTCGCCTTTGCCGCAAGGTCGGCGCCCGGGCTGCGGGCGAGTTGCCCGGCAACCGGATCTGTTTCATGAACACCCACCCGGCCGAGACGCAGAATCCGCCCCAGTTCCTTCGCTCGGTCGAGGCGCTGCGCGGGGAGTTTCCGGATCTGCGTCTGGCGATCGAGATTCATGAGGGCGCAGTGACGGGGAGCCGAGGAATCGCGGACATCCGCAAGGGACTTCGCTCGATGGATATCGCTCTGGCCTACGACGACTTCGGCACCGGCCAGTCGCGGCTGCGCCAGATCGCCGAGGTACCGCCCGACTATCTCAAGTTCGACATGAGCCTCATTCGGGATCTCCACCAAGCGCCGGCTGAGAGGCTCCATTTCGTGGGCGGGCTGGTGGCGACGGCGCGCTCCATCGGGATCGTACCGATCGCCGAGGGGGTGGAGTCGGCGGCCGAGGCCGAGGCCTGCATGAACGTTGGCTTCCCCTACGCTCAGGGGTTTTTCTACTCCCGCCCGGCCCCGGTCGGCTGAGATTCGAAGCCGGCCGCCGAAAAACCGGCGAACCCAGGCACCACAATTTCTCCGTCGCCATTTTTCGGGGGAGCGCTCGGCGCTCGACCCAGTCGAGGCTGCTCCCGTAACTGCTTGAAAACGAGCAGGTTGTGCCCTTATGATCACGCCGGTGACGCTCTCCTTTCACCGGACCGGGGTTGGTACGGCCGTTGCTCTCTCCTATACCCGCCAGTTGACTACCGGAGAGCCAAGCCTTGATGAAAAAGATACTCGTCGTTCTATTGACTGCAGCAACGATCGCGCTGGGGGCCGCAGACCGAGCGAGCGCGGCGGCCCCCGGTGAAGCCGGCGAGGCCAAGCCGGCCAGCCGGCATCGCGAGGTCATCGTGCAGGGTCCGGACCTGGCGGAAGCCGAGAAGGCGATCGACGCCGTCGGCGGAGTCGTCAGCCACGAGCTCAAGGTCATCAAGGCCGTGGGCGTCAAGCTCACCGACGACCAGATCGCGCAGCTGCGCACCCGCGCCAAGGGCCTCAAGCTGCGGATCTACACCGACTTTCCGCGCGTTCGAGTCGACGGCAGGGAAAAGAGGCCCAAGAGGAAGAAAGACGATCATGCGGCGAAACAGGACGAGAAGGCTGCAAGAGACGCCCTGAAGGAAGCTGAAGAGGCCGCCAACGAGGCCGAAAAAGCCGCGAAAGAGGCAGCCGCAGCCAATCTCGAGGAGGCGCGAGCGGCCCAGAAGGAGCTCGACCGCTTGACTCGAGAGCAGGTCTACGAGCAGAAGCGTCGCGACAAGGAGGCCCGCTGGGGTCTCGACACGAAGTACCCGGCGTTCATCGACGCCGACAAGCTCCACAAAGCCGGCATTGACGGTTCCGGGATCACCATTGCAGTCATCGACACCGGCATCTGGACCGACCAACTGCAGGTCGCCAAAGGGCTCGCCACCGACGGCAACGGCCGTGAGCGGATTCTGGCTCAGTACAACGCGCTCGCCGGCCTTTCGACGTCCGGCTCGATCACGGATCAGCTGCTGGCTAACCCGAAGGTAGGCGCCGACGGATACGGCCACGGGACCCACGTGGCTTCGGTCGCGGTGAGCAGCCTGACCGAGGGCAAGACCAAGGGCAAGGTAAGCGGCTCGGTTCGCTATAACGGCATCGCGCCCAACGCCGACCTCGTCGTAGTCAAGGCCTTCGACGATCAAGGATTCGGCTCGTATCTCGATGTGATCCGCGCCATCGACTGGGTGGTTCAGAACCAGGCCACGTACGGCATTCGGGTCCTCAACCTCTCGTTCAGCGGTGAGCCGCGCTCGTACTACTGGGACGATCCGCTCAATCAGGCCGTGATGGCCGCCTGGCAGTCGGGTATCGTGGTCGTGACCTCTGCCGGCAATCGTGGACCGGATGCGATGACCATCGGTGTCCCGGGCAATGTTCCCTACGTCATCACCGTGGGCGCCATGTCGGACCGGCTGAGCAACAGCCCGAGCGACGACTTCCTGGCCTCTTTCTCTTCGACGGGTCCCACCTTCGAGGGCTTCGTCAAGCCCGAGGTCTTGGCGCCCGGCGGCCACGTCATGGGTCTGATGTCCACCGAGTCCCGGATCGCAATCGAGCATCCCGAGTTCCATGACGGCGGCAACTACTTCGTGATGTCCGGCACCTCGCAGGCGACTGCGATCGTGAGCGGCGTAGCCGCACTTCTGTTACAGGCCGATCCGACCCTGACCCCCGATGACGTCAAGTGCCGGCTCATGGCATCGGCCCGGCCGGCCGTCGAGGAGGACGATGCGACCGAAGGCAAGAAGCTCGCCTACACTGTCTTCCAGCAAGGAGCGGGCCTCGTCAACGCTCGCGACGCGCTTGAGTCGGCTGCGTTTGCCTGCGCGAACCACGGCCTCGACATCGACCTCGATCTGATCGGCAAGCAGCACTACGCCGGCCGTGCGAACTTCAGCGACGACCAGGGGTTCTACCTCGAGGGGCTCCAGGGAGACGGGTATCTGTGGAGCGACGGGTATCTTTGGAGTGATGGCTACAAGTTCGAGAAGAACTTCGTCTGGCCGGACGGCTTCCTGTGGAGCGACGGCTACCTGTGGAGTGATGGCTTTCTGTGGAGTGACGGCTACTTGTGGAGTGACGGCTTTCTCTGGAGCGACGCGGTGACCCGCCCGATCGGGACCAACGCCTGGGTGCCCCAGGAGTAGGTGGCTCCGGAACCACCCTCGGGGCCCGGGGATCCTCCCCCCGGGCCTCTTTCTTGTTGAAGCGCTCTAGCCCGGGGGCTGCAGCACGAAAAGCCCGCGCTGGATGTCGGAGAGGATCACGATGCCGCTGGGGAAGTCGGCGAAGATACCCCAAGCGCCGTTGAAGCCAACGTGGTCGTCGTCCGGGTAGGTATCGAAGAAGGCTCGCCGCTCGGGCCGGCCGGGTCGCTTCACGTCGAACACCTGGAGCCCCGACTCGTAGTTCGCCTGATAGAGCCACTTGCCCCGGACCATACTGTTGTGGTCGATCGTCTCTTCGCCGGTCGAGACGCTGCGAACGAATCGGGCGTTCTCGAGGTCCTTTATGTTGAAGATGTAGGTAGTCGAGGTCGTGACGTTGCCCTCGAGTTCGTCGAGCTCGTCGTTGGCGTAGAGATACCTGAGCTTGCGGCCGATCGCACCGGAGTGGCTGTAGGCGAGCCCCGGATACTCGTGAATGCCGACCGTAAAGAGGTCGCTCTTGTCGGTGACGTCGATGATGGCGAGCCCGGTCTCGCCGGCAAAGGCGTAGGCGATCTCGCGCCCGGCATGAGCTCCGTCGACATAGCTGACCACGAGCGCATCGTGGACGTAGTGA
>CALZIK010000077.1 GCA_945787635.1 Thermoanaerobaculia bacterium
CGAGGGCGACGCAGGCGTACATGAAGTACGCCGAGGAGCCCGACCCACCGCGCAACGCCGTAGATGCGGTCTCCTCCGCCCGCGGAAGCTAGTCGTCGGGGTTGGAGACCATGGGCACAAACCGCACCGCCGCCACCCGTCGCTTCTTCACGCCGTCCTCGGTCTTGGTGATGACCATCAGGTCCTGGAAGTACCTGCCCACCGGAACGACCAGCCGCCCACCGACCTTGAGCTGTTCGACCAGCCGCTCGGGGATGTCGGGCGGAGCCGCGGTGACGATGATCGC
Source organism: Thermoanaerobaculia bacterium (assembly GCA_945787635.1). Taxonomy (GTDB): domain Bacteria; phylum Acidobacteriota; class Thermoanaerobaculia; order Multivoradales; family JAHEKO01; genus CALZIK01. The sequence goes on from CALZIK010000077.1 coordinate 287, forward strand.
GTCGAAGGGCGCCTCCTCCGGCCAACCCTGGTATCCGTCACCAACCCGGAAGTGGATATTGTCGTAGCCGAGCCGTTCGAGGATGCCTTGGGCCTGATCGGCGAGCTCCTCACGGATCTCGATGGTGTAGACGCTGGATCCGATCCGCGAGAGCACCGCCGCCTGGTATCCGGAGCCGGTGCCGATTTCGAGGATCTTCTCGGTACCTTCGAGCCGCAGTAGTGAGGTCATGAGCCCGACGATGTAGGGCTGCGAGATCGTCTGACCGTGGCCGATCCTCTGCGGAGAGTCAACGTAGGCCTGACTGCGGAAGCTCTCCGGCACGAACAGATGGCGAGGCACGTTGCGCATGGCATCCAGCACGTGGGGCTCCTCGATCCCGCGGGCGTAGATCTGCTCGTCGACCATCTTCAGACGGTCATCGGAGAAGGGGTCCTCCAGCGGCTTTTGCGGTTCCACGGCCATGGCCACGTCGGCCGGCAACAGCGTAGCCGAAATCACCACGAGGGCAACTGCGAACCAGCCGGGAGCGGATCGGGTCGGGTTCCTCATGCCGTTAGAGACTCATGCAACTTCGGGGCCTCCGGGCCGGCGGGGCCGGCTCCGTCAAAGTGTCCTGCCACAGGGACGTAGCCGCCCCGCGGCGTCACCACCTGTCGCACTCGTCGTCAATCCCGACCGATTCGACCTCCCCAGGAAACGCGCTGCGCTTGGCTGCGCACCACCGACGCCCCTGATTATACGCTCGCGGCCGACTGCATCAGAAGGTCGATGCCCAGATAGCCGCTCCGATCCGATATCCTCTGCCCTCCCCATGCGTGTTTGTCTCACCAATCTCGGTTGCAAGCTCAATCAGGCCGAATTGGAGCATTTGGCGAGAGATTTCGCCGACGCCGGCTACCTGGTGACGGGCGATCTGGCTCAAGCCGATCTGCACGTGGTCAACACCTGCACCGTGACTCATGTCGCGGCCCGCGACTCCCGCAAGGTTGCCCGCCGGGGCCGGCGCCTAAATCCGGCGATCCGCACGGTCCTGACCGGCTGCTACGTCGCCAGTGACCCGCAAGAGGCCCGGCGATCGACCGGTGCGGACCTGATCGTCCCCAACCACGAGAAGGCGGACCTCCTGGCGGCTGTTGAGACGGCGTTCCCGGAAGTCGCCCGTCCACAGATCGCTACCGACCGGGACCCCCCCTACGCACCTCCCGAATTCGGCAATGCGCGCGCGCTGGTCAAGATCGAGGACGGCTGCAACATGCCCTGCGCCTTCTGCATCATTCCTCAGACTCGTGGCAGGCAACGGAGCCGAGCTCCGGAAGCGATCCTCGATGAGGTGACCCGGCTGACAGAGGCCGGTTTCCCTGAGGTCGTGGTCACCGGCGTCCAGATCTCGGCCTACCGGCACCGCGGAGGCGGCCTCTACGAGCTGACTACGCGGCTTCTGGAGGAGACCGGCACCCGACGGCTGCGGCTGACGTCGATCGCGCCCTGGCAGTTCGACCGGCGGCTTCTCGGTCTCTTCGACACCGGTCGATTGTGTCGCCACTTTCACCTGTCTCTTCAGAGCGGCTCCGATCGGACGCTCGAGAGAATGAAGCGGCCCTACTCGACGAGCGCCTTTCGGGCTCTGCTCGGCCACATCCGGGACCGCGTTCCCAACGTTGCGATCACCACCGACGTGATCGCCGGCTTTCCGGGAGAGTCAGAGAGCGACTTCGAAGCTGGTCTGGAGTTCGTCCGCACGGCCGGCTTCGCTCGAGTCCACGTCTTTCCATACTCTCCGCGCCCGGGAACGACGGCCGCGACAATGGCCGGTCAGGTGGATCCCGATGTCAGAAAGAACCGGGTTCGACGGCTGCTCGCGGTGGCCTCCGAAGCCGAACGGACTTTCGTCGGAAACTCGATCGGGCAAACCGCCGAAGTGCTCTGGGAAGCCCGCAAGAACGGCGCCTGGCGCGGCACCAGTGACAACTACATCCGGGTAGTGGCGCGGAGCGACCGCGAGCTCTCACGGCAGTTGACGCGTTCGCGAATCATCGGCCGAAACGGCGACGTCGCGGTCGCGAGCCTCGCCGGCTGCGAACCGGCAAAGATTACGAAAGTCGAGCATGCCGCGTAGACGGTCTCGCTCCAAGCCGAGGCGCAAGCCTCGCGCGGCGCAGAAGACGGCGGTTGCCGAGCCCGACGTCCGCCTTCTCGAGCTCGACGACATAGGATCGCGCATCGAGACGGTGCTCGCCCACTCACCCGCCGACGAAACCGAGGTCGTGTGGCTCGAGGTGCGCCGCGGGACGGCGCGCAGGAAGGACTCGCGCATTGACCTCCAAATAACACCCGAGCGCACGGTGCTTGTGCGAGTTCTCGATCTCGGCCGGGTCGGCAGCTACCGCACCGGTTCGGCGGAGGTCGGAGAGCTGTCCGACGGGGTTCGTTTCGCCATGGGACAGGCGCGGGTGCGCGAGCCCCTTTCCGGCTTGCCGCACCTGCCGGCAGACCTCACGCCGGTCGCTACCGTCAAGACCCTGGATCCCGAGCTGGCCGAGATGGGCGGCGACAAGATGCGCTCGTGGCTGCTCAGCCTGCCCGCCAAAGGGGAGACCCTGCAAGCCGAATGGACTCAAGCCCGCGTGCTGGTCTTCAACAGCCGCAAGGTGCGGCGTACCGCCGAGGCGACGGCTATCGGTTTCAAGGCCGGAGCCGGTCGGAAGCCCGGTTCAGGCCGAAGCGCCGATGCAAGGCGCCACTTTCGGACCCTCGACGCGACAGCGATCATCGAGCGCGCCCGGTACCTCCACGCCGGCGGCCCTATCGAGTCGCTACCCGCGGCTCCGTTTCCCGTGGTCCTTTCGCCGGCAGCGGTGATCGAGCTGGTAGACCTTTTGAACCAGACTTCCTTCTCCGCGATCTCGTATTACGAAGGCACCAGCTTTCTGCGCGAGCACCTCAACATCCAGGTCTTCGACCGTCGCTTCCACCTCAAGGATGACGGCACGGACCACCAAGGCCTTCCCTTTCCCTTTGATCTCGAGGGCACCGCAAAACACCCGGTCGACCTGATCGCGAAGGGTGCGCCAAAGACTCCGACCCTCGACCAGCGCCAGGCAGCGGTCCTCGGACTTCCCCCGACCGCTCACGCCATCGGCGGCAACAACGCCCGCGCAGAGAACCTGTTCCTGATGCCCGGCACGGACACCTGGGAAGAGTTGCTCGCCGTCGCGGAGGGCGGGGTATTCATCGGCTGGCTGGACGATCTGGAGATCTTCGAGCCGCGCCGGGTCGGCTTCAGGGCGCGCGCCCGCGGAGCTCGTCTGATCCAGAACGGTAACCTCGGAGGCGCGGTGCCCGATTTCATCTGGGAAGACAGTCTGTTGCGCGAGTTCTCGGCGCTTCAGGGAATCGGCGCCGAGACCGCACGACGGTTGGGAACCGACGGCTATCTCGGTGGCATCAGCGCTCCCGCGGTCGCGGTCGGCGCAGTGACGCCGAAGGCCTGAAGGACCGCGCACGATGTCGCGGGTCGGCTGGAGCTCGCTCGAGAAGCGCGACCGCCGGCCCGAGCTGATGGACCAACCGGGACTCGATCCGACTGACCATCGCCAGGCATTGCGGGCCTTGGAACGGATCAACCGAATCAGCCAGACGGCCCACCGGTACTGGCCCGAGATCGCTTGCCTCGCGGCTCGCTTTCCGGCGACACCGCTTCGGCTCCTCGACGTCGGCTGCGGCGGCGGCGACGTCGCCATCGCACTGGCCAGGCTCGCCAAGCGGCGCGGTGTCGAGCTCGAAGTGCGGGGCTGCGATCTCAGTCCCGAGGCGCTCGATCATGCTCGAGAGAACGCGCGCAGGGGCCACACTCAGGTCGGTTTCTTCGAGATGGACGTCACCCGAGACCAGATGCCCGAGTCCGACGTGATCGTCTGCTCGCTTTTTCTTCACCACCTGGAAGACAATCTGGCCGTGGATCTTCTTCGCCGCTTGAGTAAGACGACCCGCCACCTGATGCAAGTCAGCGATCTGGTGCGCAGTCCTCTCGGCCGGGCCTACGCCTGGGTGGGGAGCCGGCTGCTGACACGCTCGCCGGTCGTGCGAGTGGATGCTCTGCTTTCCGTGGCGGCGGCGTACACGCCGGCTGAAGCGGCCGACCTGGCGGCACGAGCGGGCATGGGCAACGCCGAAATCCGCACCGTCTTCCCGGCGCGCTTCCTCCTGACCTGGAAACGGACGTGACGCTTCCTGCCACGATCACGGCACGAGACGCCGCCCGGAGGGGCTGGCAGGTGATCGTGGTCGGCGCGGGCCCGGCCGGCGCCTTCGCGGCGCGCGAGGTCGCGCGCAAC
>CALZIK010000078.1 GCA_945787635.1 Thermoanaerobaculia bacterium
GTCTGCTCGGCGCGATGCAGGGTCGCGCGGTGATTTCGCTGTGGCGCACCCGATCCGCCGGCGCGATGGACGAGACGCCGGCGCCGCGAGCGACCGTCCGCAAGCGTCTCGCAAGGGGAGCCGCGATCTTCGCAGGCATTGTCGCCCTGTTCGGGCTGCTCTATCTCGTGCTGCCTTGGGCCGATTTGCGTTCCGTCGACGTGCGCCGGTCCAATACAGAGGTGGAGGCTTCAGAGTTGGGTGCGAGTGGACGGGAGCTCTTGCTCGCGTCGGCTCGCGCGCACGGGCTGGATGCCCACCGAGGGTACCGGACAATGGAAGTCGTGGCGCTCGACGAATGGCCCGGGAAGTCGGCCTGGTGGCCGGGCACTTCGCAGCGCTTCCGCGCGCAGCGCCTCCTTGGAACCTTCACCTCGCGAGTCGAGCTCCTCGACGGCCCCGAGGCCGGAGCGATCTGGGGACTTCAGAGCTGGCAGCCCTATCGGCGCTCGAGCCCGACCGGGGAGCTCGAGCAGCGTCAAAACGACCTTGCGATCACCTTCTACCTTCCAACGCTGCAGTACTTCGACGAGCTGGTTTTCAGGTTGCGGGCGGCGACGATCGTCGTCAACGCCGGCCCAGGCGAGATCGCTGGCGAGCGATTCGACCGTGTGTTCGCCACCTGGGAGAGCGCGGTGCCTCATGCCGGCGCCGACCAGTACGAGCTCTGGCTCGATCCGGAGTCTCACCTGGTGGCCAAGGCCACCTATACGTTGCGGGATGCGCCGGACCTCGCTTCGCGGTTGATGACGCCCGTCATGCGATTCGCGGCCGTCGGAACGATCCACTACGACGACTACCGCGAGGTCGAGGGTGTCGTCGTGCCGTTCCTCCAGACCGTGACGATCGGCACTCCGAGAAGCGCGCCGGCGTCGCTCGACGACGGGTTCGCACACCGACTCAAGGTCGAATGGGTCGGCTTCGACACGGTCGAGGAGGAGGCGCTGCTTCCAATCGCCGGCCTGCCGGTACCCGGCGACAGCAAGCCGGGCTGACCACCGACTGCCGGCTCGCGCGAACTGCTGGTAAGCTTTCCCACAATGTCCTCGAGCCTCGAGATCACCCTTGAGCCCGACGCCCGGCCCGCGAGCGCAATGCTCTATCTACGCGGCGAGGCGAGCCATAGAGAGAGCGTAGAGCTGCGCGAGGTGCTCTTCCGGGCGATCGACACGCTGGGCGACAAGAACCTGGTGGTGGATCTCGAGGGCCTGAGCCGGCTCGACACGGCCGCGATGGCGGTGCTTGTCGAGGGGCTCGTAGCGACTCGCGACCGCGGTCCGGACATGTTTCTGGTGTGTGCGAGCGAGTCTGTTCGCCGCGTGTTCGCGCTCGCCGGGCTCGACGAAGCCTTGACGCGGTGCTTCGGGTGCCTGGCGGAGGTCGAGCAAGCGGTCGCCGTCTGATCGATGGTGAGCGAGACGCTTCGGCGCTCCGGGGCCACGCTTCTCGATCAGTTGGCCGAAGTCGGCCGCATGTGGCGTCTGACGGCCGCCGCCGCCCGGCACGTCGCAGTCGAGCCGTGGCGTGGCAAGCCGGTTCGACTGCGGGCGACGATCGAGCAGCTGCTCAGGGCGGGTAACCAGTCGGCTCCGCTGGTCGCCCTGATCGCTGCGCTCATCGGGATCATTCTCGCTCTCCAGTCGGCCTACCAACTCCGGCAGCTCGGCGCGACCCATCTGGTCGCCGATCTGGTAGCGGTCTCGGTGACTCGCGAGCTCGCGCCGCTCATGACCGCGATTCTGGTCGCCGGGCGGGCAGGGAGCGCCATCGCGGCGGAGCTGGGCACGATGAAGGTCTCCGAGGAGATCGACGCCCTGCAGGTGATCGGGATCGACCCGGTGAACTTCCTCGTGGTCCCGCGCATCCTCGCGCTTCTGGTTGCGGTGCCGTGTCTGACGCTGGTCGCCGATCTCGTCGGGATTCTCGCGGGATGCGGGGTGAGCGTTCTGGCTCTCGGCCTGGGCGCCGGCGCCTACCTTCAGGCCAGCGCGGCGATCCTGACGCAGGAAGATCTCTGGGGTGGCGTGCTGAAGGCCCTCGTATTCGGCGGCATCATCGGTATCGTCGCCTGCCAGCAGGGCCTCGGCACGCGCGGGGGCGCCGACGAGGTCGGGCGGTCCACGACCGCGACAGTGGTTCGTTCGATCGTGCTGATCATCGCGGCCGACATGTTCGTGACCGCCCTCCTGTTTTTGAGGGCCGCATGACTCAGGCGTCGGCGATCGAGGTGCGGGGGTTGCACAAGGCCTACGCCGGCGCGGAGGTTCTTAGGGGGGTGGACCTTACCGTTCACGACGGCGAGACTCTGGTCATTCTCGGGGGTAGCGGAAGCGGCAAGAGCACCCTGCTGCGATGCCTCGTGGGGTTGGAAGAACCCGACGCCGGTACGGTGTCGATCCTCGAGCGAGATGTCTTTTCGGCCTCGAGAAACGAGCTGGCTGCGCTGCGTCAGCGCATCGGCATGGCATTCCAGTCGGGTGCGCTATTCGGTTCTATGACGGTCGGTGAGAACATCGATCTGCCGCTGCGTGAGTTCACTCGGCTGCCGGAATCGACCCGGCGGATCATCATCCATATCAAGCTGGCGCTGGTCGGGCTCGAGGGCACCGAGGGCCGTCAGCCGTCGGAGCTGAGCGGCGGAATGAGGAAACGAGCGGCCTTCGCCCGCGCCATGGCGCTCGACCCCGAGGTTCTGTTCTGTGATGAGCCCTCGGCGGGGCTCGATCCGGTGACCTCGGCAGGACTCGATGAGCTGCTGATTCAACTCAAGGAGGTCTTCGGGATTACACTCGTGGTCGTGACGCACGAGCTCGAGAGCGCGTTTGCGATCGCGGATCGTATCGCGCTCATCCATAAAGGCCGGGTACTGATTACCGGCACGCCCGAAGAGGTGCGCGCCTGTTCCGACCCGGTGGTCCGGCGGTTCCTGGATCGCGTCCCCGAAGACGACGCCGGCCACACCAATCGATTCCGCGAGCTGATGCTCGCCGCGGAGCAGAACGACGAGAACGACGAGCCAGACCGGGGGGAGGAAGCGGATGCGTGACCGCAGCGAGGTGCGCGCAGGGATCTTCGTGCTGGCGGCGCTCACGATCCTGGGCGCCGGGACGCTCTGGATCGTCGGCTTCTCTCCCATGCGCGGGCGGCAGGTCGACTACGAAGTGCTGATGACGAGCTCAGGGGGTGTTCGCGCCGGCGACCGTGTTCGCGTCGCGGGAATCGACATGGGCCGGGTGAAGCGGGTCGAGTTGAGTACCAGCGACAAATGGCCGGTGGTGTTTCACGTCTCGGTGAACGAGCGCTACACCCCTACCGAAGGCAGCGCCGCGCGGATCACCACCGATGGCCTTCTCGGGGCTCCCTATCTCGAGATCGTGGCGGGCCCGGTCGGGGGAGCCGATCTTCCTTCCGGCAGCCGGATTCCGGGTATCGAGAGCGGTAGCTTCAACGAGGTCTTCAACCGGCTTGGCAGTTCGGCCGACCGGCTGCCCCAACTGCTCGAAGAGGCCACGGATCTTCTGACCAAGATCAATCGCGAGATCGAGCCCCTGCTGGGCAGCTTTCAGGTCATTCTCTCCAAGGAGAATGTCGACGCCGTCTCACGCGCTCTGGCGACGATCGAGCCGACCGTAGAGCATGCGGGTTCCCAGATCTCGAGCCTGGTGACGACGCTCGAGTCCCTGGCCGGGCAGCTCGAGGAGGGGATCGAAGGCGTGCCCGATTTGACTGCGGAGATCGGCGGCCTGGTCGAGGATCTGCGCCAAGCGGTCGGGCCTGATGGCCAGCGGTTGACCGGCGTTCTGGATTCGGCGGGTACCGCCATGGGATCGGCCGAGGGCGCGCTTTCGACCGTCGAAGGCAACGCCCAGGAGCTCGACGCCATGCTGCGCGACCTGCGCGAGGCCGCCGCGAACCTGAAGTCGCTCTCTCAGACACTCAAGGAACGGCCGGGCCTTCTTCTGCGCTACCCCAAGCCGCCCGAGGGCAAGGCCGGCGGCGGTCGCGATCGGGGAAAGCGCCCGTGATGCGAGCGGCTGCGCTGAGCGCCTCGTGCCTGGCCGCGAGCCTCGCCGTCGGCTGCGCTTCCGGAGGCCTGCCGGTGACGCACTACTACACTCTGTCGCAGCCAGGCACGGGTGGAGTGGAGAAGACCGTCGCGGGCGACGATGCCGGAGGTGAAGCGAGCGACGGTTGGGCGCTTGCGGTGGAGTCGCTCGAGGTGGCGACGCCCTATGACCAGGACCGCCTGGTCTATCGCGAGCGGACCGAGGCGACCGAGGTGGGCTTCTATGCATATCATCGGTGGGCCGCACCGGTCGGTAGGCTGGCCCAGACGGCTTTGATCGAGGGTCTGGCGGGCACTCCGGGCATCGCCGCGATTCGGGCGAGGGGGTCGAACGCCGACTTCGACGCGGTGCTCGCCGGGCGCATCGTGTACATCGAGGAGGTCGGCGCCGGAGCGCAGGAGGCCCGCGCCTCGATCGAGCTGACGCTTCGAGGTGCCGATGGCGATGCGCTGTGGTCGTCGAGCTTCGCCGACGCGGAGCCCGGCCCGTTCGCCGACGGCGGCGACGTCGCGCGTGCTCTCCACAGAATCTTCCAGCGCTTGATCGACGCAGCCGGCGACCGGCTCGCTAGGACGCTCGCGGAGAATCATCCGTAGCCTGGGCGGTAGCCCGGGCTTCGGGCACCGGACTTGCGGCTCCTGCAAGGCAGCGACAATGGGCTTCGTCGAGAAACGCCGGACTCTCGGTAGCGCCGGAATCCGCAGAGGCTTGCTGACCGGACTTGCCTGGCTCGGGCTGTCCTCACTGCTGGGCGTTGGCGTGCCCGCGCAGGACGATGGGGAGCTGTTCTCCGAAGCGATCGACGTGCGTGTGGTCAACGTCGATGCAATCGTGACGGACCGCAAAGGCCGCTTTGTCGATGGGCTGTCGAAAGACGACTTCATCTTGGAGGTCGATGGGGTTGTTCGGGAGATCAGCCATTTCCTGGTCGTGAACGAATCCGCCGCGCGGGTCTCGGATGAGGAGCCCGACGAAGTGAGCGAGATGCCGGCGTCCACCGAGCCCGATCCCATGCACCTGGTGTTCTACCTGGATCATCTCCATCTTCAACCGGCACACGCCAATCGTGTTCTGGAGGACTTGCGGAAGTTCGGCGAGGCGCAAGCCGAACGAGGAGTCCGGGTCATGCTGGTCACCTACGACACCGGAGCCAAGGTTCGCCTGCGATTCACCAATTCACCGCAAGCCGTAGGGGCGGGCTTCGAAGCACTAGAGGAGGACGCTTCCAGCCTCGGACTCCGTTCTTTGGTTGCACACCGGTCTGCTCTGCGTGGAATCGAAGGTCTTTACCTCGCCAACGAGTGCCCACCGGGATCGGCGTTCTGTCCTTGCAGTGACCCTTGTGAATGTGCCTGGAGCCAGATGCTGAGCCTTCGAGATCAGTACGCGGGGCAGGTCAGTGCGTGGCACGCGGGCTTTCGATCCGGGCTCAGCGAGATTGTCGGTTCGCTGGGTGGGATCACCGGCCGCAAGGCCCTTCTCTACATCAGCTCCGGACTCGAGCAGTATCCCGGCTTGGATCTGCTCCAATACATGAGCGACCTCTGTCCCGACTACGAGAGCAAATTCAAGGCGACCTCCACCTACTTCGACACCAATGCGGCGCTGACCGACCTCACCGCGGGAGCCAATGCCAATCGAGTCGCGCTCTACGCTCTGAGCGCGTCGGGGCTCGAGGCCACGAGTCTCGCGTCGGTGGACCATGCGGATCGCCGGTTCAGGCCGTCCGGGGAGGTAGACACGATCCGTCGCACCAACCTGGAGAGCTCGCTGGTGACGCTGGCCTACGAGACCGGCGGCCGTGCGATTCTGAACAGCAATCAACCGTACGATGCTCTCGACGAGCTCTCGGCAGATTTCACGCGCTACTACTCACTGGCCTTCGAGCCCTCCGGTCCTGGGGACGGGGGCGTGCATCTGATCCGCGTGAAGCTGAGCGACAAGCCCAGAGGCCTGGCTGTGCGCCACCGGCGCTCGTATCGCGACAAGCCCGCGGAGGAGCGTCAGGCCGAGCGCACGCTCACCGCCCTGCACTTCGGCGTCGAGGACAATCCTCACGGGGCGACCCTCCGTGTGGGCGCCGCTGTCGCGATGGACAAAAAGCACTTCAGGGTACCCGTGGCTATCACTCTGCCCGTGAGTTCTTTGCCACCTCTCGACCGCGGAAACACGGCTTCGGTGCACGTGACGTTGACCGCTCAGGATCTGATCAGCGGCCGTACCGACCTGCGCGGCAAGCGGCTGGAGATTCCGGCGCTCGAGGACGGTCAGTCCGCCTATCGCGTCGTTGTCGAGCTCGAGCTCACCCCGGGCTCGTATCGCTTCGCGGCCGGCATCCGCGACGAAAAGCGAGGCGTGGCTTCCTACCTGAGTCTCGAGGCCAGCGTTCCTTAGCAGGGCGGGGAGCCGGCTTCCTGACTCAGGTCAGCTTGCTCACGGTCGGTTTCACCGGCAGCTCCGAGCGGCGGAACGCCGACTCGGCGATCCGGTAGCAGGCGGCGAGGGAGGCGGATGTCAAGCCCTGAACGCAGGCACGTGCAGCAGGAGCTTGAGTCTCAGCGACACTCGCCTTTGCGAAAGTCAGCTTTTGCTTTTCTGGTGGCATGTTAGCCAGTCCACAGCTTTGTGCGGACCCTCGCCACTACCGTGCAACTACCCGCGCCCGACCGATCGAGCGACCCATATGGTGCGGCAGTGACAATGATCTCGAAACCACTTCCCGGCCCAGGCTCGAATCCGGAGTTGCTCCGGATCGCCATCGAATCGGCCGCCAACGCCATTTTCATCACCAACGGCGCCGGAGAGATCGAGTGGGTCAACCCCGCCTTCGAGAGCTTGACCGGCTACACGGAGGCGGAAGCGATCGGCCGGAACCCCAGAATCCTGAAGTCGGGCCGGCAGCAGGAGACCCTATACGAAGATCTGTGGAAGACGGTGCTCTCGCGCCGTGTCTGGAGCGGCCGCCTGACCAATCGACACAAGTCAGGGCGTCTCTATACGGTCGAACAAACGATCACGCCGATCTGCGACGACGACGGTGTGATCACTCACTTTGTGGCCATCCACGAAGACATCACGGCGCGCCTCGCCTCGGAGGCGAAGGTCGCCTACATGGCCGTGCATGACTACTTGACCGGCCTGCCGAATCGCTACGCCTTGGATCAACGTTTGGATCTCGAGCTGGAGCGCTCACGGCGGCTGGGTACCAGGGTGGGTGGGCTGTGGGTGGATCTGGACAATTTCAAGGATGTCAACGATACCTTCGGCCACTCCTTCGGAGATGCCTTGCTGGTGGCGGCTGGTAAACGCCTGGCGAGAGTCTGCCGCGGGGTCGATCTGACCTGCCGCCTCGGTGGCGACGAGTTCGCGATCGTCATGCCGGACGTCGAGGAGCGTACGCACGTGGCGAACCTGGCCGAGCGCGTGGTGCGGGCCTTTTCGGAGCCCTTCGAGGTGGACAAGCAGAAGATCTTCATCAGTGTCAGCGTTGGCGCCGCGATATCCGAGCCGGACAGAACCAGCAGATCGGAGTTCACCAAGCAGGCCGACCTGGCCCTCTACAGCGCCAAAGAGGGCGGTCGCAACGGCTACCGGTTCTTCCAGGGCGGTATGGATGCGAGAAGCCAGCGTCGGATGAACCTTGGGCAAGACCTCCACTGGGCGGTCAAGCGTGACGAGCTCTTTCTGGAGTATCAGCCGCAGGTCGGACTCGACGAGCGGCGGGTCGTCGGCACCGAGGCGCTGGTGCGTTGGCAACATCCGAGTTTGGGAGTTGTTGCACCGATGGAGTTCATCCCGGTTGCGGAAAGTTCAGGTCTGATCAAACCGATCGGAGACTGGGTGCTCGAGGCCGCCTGCACGCAGGCCAAAGCCTGGCTGGCCAATGACGATCTGCCGTCGCTTCCGGTAGCGGTGAACGTCTCCGCTGTTCAACTGCGAGAGCCACGCTTTGCTGAGCACGTCCTTCAGATTCTGCACGACAAGGACCTGCCCCCGGAATACCTGGAGCTGGAGCTGACCGAGCGGGTGTTGATGGACCGCAGCCCGATGGTCGAGCGCACGCTACGGACGCTTCACGAGTTCGGCGTGTGCATCTCCCTGGACGATTTCGGGAAGGGGTACGCGTCCCTCGATTACCTGCGCCGGTACCCGCTGAGCAAGATCAAGATCGATCGTTCGTTCGTGCACGACATGGAAAGCAACGCCAAGAACGCGACCATCGTCACCGCCGTGATCGATCTCGCCGCCAAGCTGAAGCTCACCGTCATTGCCGAGGGAGTCGAGCCCGAGAATCTGGTGCGCCGCCTCGTGACCGAAGGATGTGAGCAAGTTCAGGGGTTCTACTTCAGCAAGCCGCTGCCGCCGAAGAGCGTGGAAGAGCTGCTTACTCTCGGCAACGATCGTATTCGCGCCAACCGGCCCGAGGCGGGTCGGGCACGTCCGGCTTGACGGCAAAGGGCCTCCAGCGACCACGGGAGAGCCCTTCCACCTACGGCGCCGCCGGTCGATCGGCGGATTCCTGGCGAGACCGAGCCCACCGCCAGAGAGCCGTCGCGAAGGTCGCGTTCAGCACCAGGCCCACGACGCCCACCTCGGGGCCGTAGATCGAGGTCTCGGTCACGCCCAGCGCGCCGACCTTGGTTCCGAATGCGAAGAGCGCGTAGTTGAGCCCGTTCCAGGCACCGTGGCTGACGCTCGCGACCACGATGGATGCCGAGACTTGTCGCAGCATGCCCCAGATCAAGCCGAGAAGCGCCGCGTTGACCATGTACACGGGGATCTGCGCCGCCGGCAGACAGTACGTGCACACCCGCGTGGAAGTTGCGCGCCCCTCGAAACGAGCAAGCCGGACCTTCGCCGCGCGGTTCAGGAGCCGGAGACTTCAAATCCGGAAGCTCGCGCGGCGGTGGCCAGTGCCCGGTCGTGTGTGAGCATCACCAGATCGGTATCTAGCGTCTCGGACCAGAGAAGCGCCGTCGCGAGATGGAGGGCGTCCAAGGTACCGAGCGGAGTAGGCAAGGGCTGACCGGCGCGGGCAAGGACCGGCCTGGAGAGCGCCACGGTCTCGAGGGTGTCGGTCAGCCGGTAGATCGCTTCTCGAAGCTCGACGATGCGATCGATCGGGATCGGTTCGGCATGCGCCAGGCGGTCGAGAGTGCGCAGGCATTCGACCCCGACCAACTCGCTCGCGACACCACGCTCGACTTCGGGCCATTCGGGCAGAGCGTTGGCCTGTCCGAAGACCAAGCGCAGGATCACCGACGAATCGACATACGCGATCACCGACCGCTGCTCCGGTCCTCGAGCAGGAGATCGACGATGTCGCCGTCGAGCGGCGCTGACGGCGGCAGCTGGACCTTGCCGGGGGCTGGGGCCGAGGACTTGGGCTTGCGCACCCGAAGCGGAGTTGCCGGCTCGTCGTGCGGGACGATCCTGGCGACCGGTGTGGCGCGATCGAGCACGACGAGCGAGTCGCCGTTGCGGACCTTGCGCAAGTGGTGGCTGAGGCGAGCCTTGAGCTCGGCAATGCCGACGGAATCGTCGATTGAACGGCTCATGACCATATAATAGTCATTTATGGTCACTTCCGCCAACTCGGACTACGAAACCAGCCGCCGATCCAGGCTCCGGTACTGAATCGCCTCCGCGACATGCGCGGGGCCGATCTCGTCACCGCCGGCGAGGTCGGCGATGGTGCGGGCGACCTTGAGGATGCGGGTGAGCGCGCGAGCGGAGAGTCCGAGCTTTTCGAAGGCGTTGTCGAGCAACGTCTGAGCGGAAGAGTCGAGCTCGCAGTGCTCGCGCAGGTCGGCATTGGTCATGGCGGCGTTGCACGGAACAGCCAGCGTGTTTCCATGCCGTGTCTGTTGCCGCGTGCGGGCTTCGAGCACACGCGCGGCCACTGTCTCGGACGCTTCGCCTTCCGGTGAGCGCAGGTCTTTGAGCTCGACAGCCGGTACCTCGACGTGGAGGTCGATTCGGTCGAGAAGCGGACCTGACACCCGGCGGCGGTAGTTCTCGACTTGGAGGGGCGAGCAGTAGCATTCGTTGCGTCGATCACCCAGGTGGCCGCAGGGACAGGGGTTCATCGCGGCCAACAGCGCGAACCGGGCCGGGAAGCAGAGCCTTGCCCGCGTGCGAACTACCGTCACCGTTCCTCCTTCGAGTGGCTGCCTCAGGGCTTCGAGAGCGTCACGCTTGAACTCGGGAAGCTCGTCGAGGAACAGCACACCGGTGTGGGCGAGGCTGACCTCGCCGGGCTTGGGAATCGTCCCGCCACCGACCATGGCGGCGGTCGAGGTGCCGGTGTGTGGGCTTCGAAACGGTCGGCGCCAGACGAGGCCGGAGGGCGGGCGGTCCGACACCAGCGAAACGATCTTGGTCAGCTCGGTGGCCTCGACCCGCGAGAGCGGCGGCAGCAGGCCGGGCAGGCATCTCGCGAGCATGGTTTTGCCGGCGCCCGGTGGCCCGATGAAGAGGAGGTTGTGCCCCCCGGCGGCGGCGATCTCGAGGCACCGTTTCGCGGTCTCCTGTCCCTTGACCCCGGCCAGATCGATCGCAGGTCGCTCCCGGGCGCGATCCCCGGAGGGTCCGAAGCCGTTGCCGGCGACGACCGGGGGCAGTTCTCGCACTCCGAGCAGATGCTCGAGAGTCTCGGCGAGCGAGCCGACGCCGATCACCGGAAGCGCGTCGAGAGCCGCTGCTTCGCCGGCGTTCTCGATCGGCAGGATGAGTTCTCTTGCGCCCAAGACGCGCCCCAGGTCGGCGATCGCCAAACCTCCGCGAATCGGTCGCAGGCCACCGTCGAGCCCGAGCTCGCCGCAAAAGAGCCTGCCGTCCAGGCAGCCGGCGGGCAGCTGATCGAACGCTGTGAGCAGGCCCAGGGCGATGGCGAGGTCCAGGTGGTTTCCCGCCTTGCGAATGTCGGCCGGCGCCAGGTTGACCACCACCGATCTCGGCGGCATGGGAAAGCCGCAGTTGCGAATCGCAGCGCGCACCCGCTCCCGGCTCTCGCGGACCGCCGTGTCGGGGAGACCCACGATCTGCATCTGCGGCAGTCCGTTCTGGACGTCCACTTCGACGTCGACCGGGCGAGCCTCGATGCCCCACGGCGTGGCGGCTGTCGCGTGCGCGAGCATGTCGGGGGGAAAGACGCGAACCAGCCTCGACTTCTGGTGCGGGAGAGCGGGATTTCGAGCCCGCTGCTCCGTTTCTCATAGAATCCCAGCTGGATGCCGAGAAAGGACCAAAGATGAAAGTTGCTGCCGGGTGTTTGTTGGTCGTGTTGCTGCTTGGGGGCCTGGTCGCGTTCTGGGTCTTCGGGGCCTATAACGGACTGGTGGGCGCCGAGGAGACGGTGACGACCGCTTGGGCTCAAGTCGAGACCGCCTACCAGAGACGCGGGGATCTGATTCCCAACCTGGTGGCGACCGTCAAGGGCGCCGCCGACTTCGAGCAGGAAACGCTCACCCAGGTGATCGAAGCTCGTTCGAAAGCGACTCAGGTCGGAATCGAAGCGACGCCCGATCTGCTCGAGAATCCCGACGCGTTCGCGCGGTTTCAACAGGCACAGGACGGTCTCTCGTCGGCGCTCAGCCGACTGCTGGTGGTGGTCGAGCGCTACCCGGAGCTCAAGGCGGTGGCGGCCTTCCAGGATCTGATGGTCCAACTCGAGGGCACCGAGAACCGGATCTCGGTCGAGAGGAATCGGTTCAACGAAGCCGCGAAGACGTACAACATCCGGATTCGTCAGGTCCCCACGGCCTGGTTCATTCGCATGCTGGGCTGGCCGTTCGAGGCCAAGAGCTACTTCGCGTCGCAGCCTGGCGCCGAGGAAGCGCCGCCGGTAGATTTTTCGTAGGTGAGACTCTAGAACCCCCAGCGCGGCTTCCGGCCGGGCGCTTTGCATAGATGCTCGAAATCTCGGGTCATGGCCTCACCCTCGAAGCGTTCGCGCGCGCTGTGGAGGACCGGGAGCCGGTGGCTCTCGCCGCAGCGGCCCGAGAGCGGGTGGCGGAAGGAAGGCGTGCGATCGAGCGGATTCTCCAGCGGAACGAGCCGGTCTACGGCGTCAACACGGGCTTCGGCCTGCTCTCGGATCGAAAGATCGACTCAGCACACCTGGCCGACCTGCAGCGGCGACTCCTTCTGAGCCACGCCGCCGGCCTCGGAGCGGAACTCCGAGCGCCGACGGTTCGCGGCATGTTGCTGCTACGCGCGAACGCGCTCGCACAGGGGAACTCCGGCGTCCGACCCGAGATCATCGAGCGGCTGCTCGAGTTTTTGAATCGCGACCTCCTGCCTGTGGTGCCGAGCCGCGGCTCGGTCGGCGCATCGGGGGACCTCGCGCCGCTCGCGCACCTCGCACTGCCGGTGATCGGCGAGGGCTGGCTCTCGGTGAACGGGGTCAAGACGGCCGCCGCTGAAGCTCTGACCGACGCGGGCCTCGCGCCCCTAGGCCTCGAGGCCAAGGAGGGCCTGGCTCTGATCAACGGCACCCAGGCGATGGCCACGCTGCTGGCCCGTGGCGCACTCGCGACGCGGCGCCTGGTCAAAGTCGCGGATCTGGTGGGCGCGCTCTCGACCGATGCCATTCGCGGCACCGACGCCGGCTTCGACGCCCGTATCCACGAGCTGCGGCCGCACCCGGGGCAGAAGGCGAGCGCCGCCAACCTCTGGAAGGTGTTTCAGGGATCCGAGATACGCGAGTCGCACCGTCTCGACGACACGCGCGTCCAGGACCCCTACAGTTTTCGCTGCATGCCGCAGGTCCACGGCGCGGTGCGCGACGTGCTGACCGACGTCGAACGCCGGCTCGAGATCGAGATGAACTCGGTCACCGACAACCCACTCATCTTTCCGGGCTCCGAGCCCGACGTCGTCTCGGGCGGTAACTTCCACGGCGAGCCGATCGCGATGGCGGCGGATTTTCTTTGCATCGCGGTAGCCGAGCTCGGATCGATCAGCGAGCGCCGGATCGAGCAGCTCACCGATCCGAAGTTCTCGGACCTCCCGGCGTTTCTGGTGGAGGAGCCGGGTCTGAACTCCGGCTTCATGATCGCGCACGTGACCGCGGCGGCGCTGGCGAGCGAGAGCAAGTCGCTGAGCTTTCCCGCCTCGGTGGACAGCATCCCGACCTCGGCCGGGCAGGAAGATCACGTCTCGATGGGCGTGGGCGCCTGCCTCAAGCTCGATCAGGTTCTCGACAACACCCGCCGGATTCTGGCGATCGAGCTGGCGGCGTCCTGCCAGGGAATCGACTTCCGCCGGCCGCTGAAGACCAGCCCGGCGCTCGAGGCCTTGCACGCCGATGTCCGGGCCACGGTGCCGCACTGGACCGAAGACCGCGCGATGGCCGACGACCTCGCCGCCTGCGAGGAGTTCCTGCGGTGCAGCGTCGAGCCGCACATCGAAGTGCTCACGTAAAGGCGCAGCGGCCGAGCTCTGTCTCGACGGAATGGTGGGGAAGATTCGGTCGACAGGGACGTCGACCGCTACAACCGGAGGAGGATACGGTCGACAGGGACGTCGACCGCTACAAACCTTGCGCGCCGATCCCTCCCCACGGCGCTACAATCGCCTCATGACCGAAACACTCACCGCGCCCCGGATCATTCGCGCTCCGCGCGGCACCGAGATCTCGTGCAAGGGCTGGCAGCAAGAGGCGGCTCTGCGCATGCTCATGAACAACCTCGATCCCGAGGTCGCCGAGATGCCCGAGCAGCTGGTCGTCTACGGCGGCTCCGGCAAGGCGGCTCGCAACTGGGAGTGCTTCGAGGCGATCGTCTCGACGCTGCGACGGCTTGAGAACGACGAAACGATGCTCGTCCAATCCGGCAAGCCGGTCGGGGTCTTCAGGACGCATGAAGGCGCGCCGCGGGTCCTCATCGCCAACTCGCTCCTGGTGCCGCACTGGGCGACCGCCGACGAGTTCCGGCGCCTCGAGGCCCTCGGCCTGACGATGTTCGGCCAGATGACCGCCGGCTCGTGGATCTACATCGGTACGCAGGGGATTCTCCAGGGAACGTACGAGACGCTGGCCGAGTGCGCGCGGCGCCACTTCGGCGGAACGCTGCGTGGCACGCTCACGGTCACCGCGGGGCTCGGTGGCATGGGCGG
The DNA here is from genome assembly GCA_945787635.1 of Thermoanaerobaculia bacterium. GTDB lineage: Bacteria > Acidobacteriota > Thermoanaerobaculia > Multivoradales > JAHEKO01 > CALZIK01. Next base: position 14,226 of record CALZIK010000078.1, read on the forward strand.
CGCGCAGCCCCTCGCGGTGACGATGAACGAGGGCGTGGCCCTGGTCGCGGAGGTGGATCGCCACCGCATCGACCGGCGCCTCGAGACCCGATACCTCGACAAGGTCGCCGCGGACATTCCGAGCGCGGTGGCCGAAGCGCTCGAAGCCAAGGAGCGCGGCGAGGCGATCTCGATCGGCGTCGAAGCCAACGCGGTCGATCTTCTCGAGCATCTTCTCGCCGAGAGCGTGGTTCCGGAAATCCTGACCGACCAAACCTCGGCGCACGACGCGCTCGAGGGCTACGTGCCGCACGGAATTACGTACAGCCAGGCGCTCGAGCTGCGCGTTTCCGATGCCAAGGACTACCTGCGCCGCTCGATGGCTTCGATGGCGGCCCACGTGCGCGCGATGATCGAGCTCCAGGAGCGGGGCGCGATCACCTTCGACTACGGCAACAACCTGCGCGGCCAGGCCCTCGAAGCCGGCGTCGAGAACGCCTTTGCCTTCGAAGGCTTCGTGCCGCTCTTTATCCGGCCGTTGTTTTGCGAAGGCAAGGGTCCGTTTCGGTGGGCGGTGCTCTCCGGGGACGAGGAGGACCTCGCGGCGACCGACGAGGTCATTCTCGAGCTCTTCCCGGAGGACGAGGCGCTGGCGCGGTGGATCCGCTTGGCCCGAGAGCGGGTCGCGTTCCAGGGTCTGCCGTCGAGGATCTGCTGGCTCGGATACGGCGAGCGGGCGCGCGCCGGAAAGGCGTTCAACGAGCTGGTCGCCTCGGGCCGGGTCAAGGCGCCGATCGTCATCGGCCGCGACCACCTGGACTGCGGCTCGGTGGCGTCGCCGAACCGCGAGACGGAGGGCATGAAGGACGGCTCGGATGCCATCGGTGACTGGCCGATCCTCAACGCCATGCTCAACGCCGTCAACGGGGCCACGTGGGTTTCGGTGCATCACGGTGGAGGGGTCGGAATCGGCTATTCCCTCCACGCCGGCATGGTGATCGTCTGCGACGGCAGCCGGGAAGCCGAGGCACGGCTCGAACGGGTGTTGACCGGCGACCCGGGTATGGGGGTCATTCGCCATGCCGACGCCGGCTACGACCGCGCGATCGAGTGGTCGCGCAGGCACGGCGTCGATGTCCCCATGTTGTGACGCGACGCGATGCAGACGTGTGCCGAAGCCCCGCTGGGCACGCCGGCGGCCGGTTTGGGTGGTTGGCTGAGCCTCGGGCACGTCAGTTGCTTAATTCCGGTCGGGTAGGCCCGTCGTGAGTCAGATCACCCCCAGCTCGACAGCCTGGCTGCGGGTCGTGATCGCGACCGCAGCAGCGCCGGCGCTGCTGCTTCCCGGGCCGTGGCGCGTGGTCGCGCTGGCGGCCCTGGTCTCGGCCTGGTTCGGTCTTCGACCCGCCCGCCGTAGGTCCCTGGTGGTCGGAGGTCTCCTGGCCGTGGCGGTGGTTCTCGGAGTCGTCGAGATCGGCTTGAGCCGCGCGCGACCCGACACCCACACCGCTCTGCACGGCGTGTCCGAGCGGCTCCTCCTGGATCTCGACGCCGAGGCGGAGGCGGTCTCCAGGGTGCTGACGGCGGTCGGGCTCGACCGCGACGAGCGGCTGGCGGCGTTCAGGACGCTGGAAGAGCGCGCCGCGGGCTCCGGCCGGCCGCGATGGTCCTGGCTGTTGATCGACCCCGATGGCGTCGCCATCGCGTGGTCGGGCAGGGGCCTCGTGCACGAGTTCGATCCGGCGGACTTACCGCGCACCGGGCGGGTGAAGCGCTCCGGGTATGCGGCGGTCACCTGGGCCTCGGTCCGTCCGATCGACGCCGGCCCCGACCCATGGCGGCTGATCGTGGGCACGAGCCTCGAGTCGGGTGGCGAGAACGAAGCCGCGCTCGAGCGGACCGGGTCCATGGCGAGAATGGCGAAGACGTCCGCGCTTCTCGTGGCGGTGGCATTGCTCTGTCTCGGCCTGATGAGCCTTCGGGAGGCGGGGCCGTGGGTCGCGGTGCTGGCGTTTCTGGGCTCGGTCGTGGCGCTGGGCGTGGCCGTCTCGTTGCCGGTTCCGGTCCAGCTGGGCTTGGCCGCCTCGCTGCTCGCGGTTTTTCTGCTCAAGCCGGCGCTGCGTTCGCGCTCGGACGCCTTGCGCGTGGTTCACGGCGCTCTCGCCGGAGGCATGCTCCTGGCCGCCTCGGTGCTTCTGCAGCGCGGACTCGGACCGGTGGACCTCGGCAGCCGATTCTTCGGCTCCTGGCCCGAGGTTCTCCTGCGCCTGGCTCTCTTTGTGCTCGCGCTCGGCCTCTTGCCCGCAGGTAACGCCGCCGAGGACCAAGCGAGCTGGCCCAACCGGCGTCGCTGGTCGAATGCCGCCCTGGTCGCCCTCATTCTGGGAGCCGCCTTTCATGCGGTTCCGGGGCTGGCGCTCGGTCTTCTCGTCACCGGCGCCGCGGTGGCGGCCGTCGCGCTGCGGAGCGACAGACGCTTTGGCCCTCAACGGCTTTTTTATGCGGCACTTCTCGCGGCGCTGTCCTGGGAGATCGTCTTTCACGTCGAGATCGACAAGACCCTGGAGCGGGCCGTGCAAGTCGATCTTGCGCCGCCGACTCAAACAGAGCTCGATGGGCTGGCCGACCGGATCGACGCCTACTTCGAGAACGTGGCCTGGGATGGCTTCGTCGATCCGGACGACGAGCGCCAGACACAGGATCTGGCCTTCGCGGTGTGGCGGGGATCCCCTCTGGCTACCGAGCTGGGTTTCTCGAGCCTGGTGGTCGAGCACGAGACGGAGCCGGTGTCTCGCTTTTCCTATGGCTTGGCGATGTCGGGAGAGGGCGAGCTGGGTGGCGCCGGCGAGCAACCCGAGGAGCTCTTTCTGCCGGGATGGGAGGCGGCGCTCGTCGAGGGTGCGGCCCCGATCCGGTACGGTGCCGGCGCTGAGGCGCTGGTTCGATACTGGTTCTTGCCGCGACCGGGCTTTCGCACCGCCGAGCTGGAGCCGGGCTCGTACGCCGCGGGTCTGCTCCGTGACGATCCGGCGCAGGCCAAGTCGCGTCATTTGCTACCCGGGGGCGCCTACTTCGGCTTCTACGATCTGGACGGCTCAGTTCGCGTGCCGCCATGGAAGGGCGCCGGCGATCTCGATCTCAGCAAAGGGCTCGGTCATCACGTCGCGACACCGCACGGTCGGGCGGCGGTCTTCGCCGCGGAGTCGGAGAGCGGATGGCGAGTGGTCCTCCTGCCGACGCCGACGTTTCTGGGCGGTCTGGAGCGCATCGCTACCCACGCGCTGAGCCCGGTGGTGGCCCTGTCGCTGATCATCCTCCTGGAGTTTCTGCTCAACTCCAACCCGGGGAGACTGCGGGTCATGGCCCGGGAGTCGTGGGGCTCGTACTCCCGGCGGATGCTGATCCTCACGACGGGTCTCTTGATCGTGCCGGTTCTCCTCTTGAGTGGGTTTCTCCTGCGCATGCTGGCCGATCGAGTGCAGGACGAGCAGCGGGCCGCGGGCGAGGCCGCGCTCGAATCGGCCCAGAGGATTCTGGGCGACTATGTCTTGGCGCTGGAGCCGGGCTTCGGCATCGAGACCACCCTCGACGACGAGCTCCTGATCTGGCTTTCGGGAGCCGTGCACCACGAGGTCAACCTCTACTGGGGAAGCCAGCTGTATGCGACCAGCAAACGCGAGTTGTTTTCGGCCGGGATCCTGCCGGACCGGATTCCCGGCGAGATCTACTCGCAACTCGCGCTCCAGAGCGCCGGTCTGGCCTCACGCACGAGCCGAGCGCAGGGCTCGCAGTACCGCGAGTTCTACGCTCCGCTCGCGGTCCCCGGCGTGCCCGCCGACGCGATCCAGCTGTTTCTCTCCATGCCGCTTTTGGCGCAGGAGGAGGCGGCGGCTCTCGATCTCGCCACCATGAGGCGCCGCGTGTCGATCGTCGCCATCTTCAGCGCCCTTCTACTGCTGGCTTTCGGCCGCCGCTTCGTGCGCGCTTTCACCGAACCGATTCTCGAGATCGTCCAGGGCACCCAGAGAATCGCCGAGGGAGCGCCGGCCTTGGGGTACCGGCCCAGAGACGCCGAGCTCGCCAATCTCGCCGACGCCATCGATCGCATGGCCGAGCGCATCGCCGAGGCGCGAGGCAGCCTGCTCCGCGAGAAAGAGGTGGTCGATCGCATCGTGGACAACATCACGGCGGGAGTGGTCTCGGTGGATCGTCGCGGCGAGGTGCTGCTCTTGAATCGCACGGCGCACGGCCTCCTGGGCCTCACCGTGGGCGATCCGCTGATCGAGGCGCTCGAGCAGCGTGAAGACCTCGCTGAAGTGGCGGCCTTTGTGCGCGGATCCGGGCGCGAGCCTCGCCAGGCGGCGGCGCATCTGGGAGGGCAGGGCGACGAGGCCGGGCAGTGGTCTCTGGTGTGGGTACCGATCGAGAGCGCGGGCGAACCGAGCGCTCTGTTCGTCATCGAGGACGTGACCGAGGTCTTCCGCGTCCAGCGGCTCGAAGCGTGGGCCGAGATGGCGCGGATCATCGCCCACGAAGTGAAGAACCCGCTGACTCCGATTCGCCTGTCGACCGAGCATCTGCGCGAGGTGTATCGGAGCCGGCCGGCGGAGCTCGACAAGGTCTTCGAGCGCTGCACCTCCAACATCCTCGAGCAGGTCGAAGAGCTGCGGCACATCGCGGCGGACTTTTCGACCTACAGCAGGATTCCCGAGATGAAGCTCGAGCCCGGTGATCTGGCCGAGGAGGTTCGAGCTTTGGTCGAGACCTATCGGTCGGCGCCGCCGCCAGGCGTGACCATCGATCTGGTGGTCGAGGGAGACGCGACGGTGGCGAGCTTCGACGCCCGCCTGGTCAATCGGGCGACCCGTAACCTCATCGAGAACGCCGTGCGCGCGTCGGACGGCGGAGGAGCGGTGACGATTACCATCGCCGCGCCGGAGCGCGGGAAGGCCCACGGGCAAATACGCATCCGGGTCGAAGATGAAGGACCGGGCGTCGAGCCGGCGACCCTGCCGCGGATCTTCGAGCCCTACTTCTCGACCGAAGAGCACGGCACCGGGCTCGGCCTCGCCATCGCCCGCCGCATCGCCGAGGAGCACGGTGGTGGCATCTGCGCCGTCAACCGCCCCGAGGGCGGACTCGCGGTGACGATGTCGATCCCGGTCTAGAGGGGACATCTTTCTCGAGGTGTCCCTGATCGACCGGTTTGCCGCGAGGCGCTTCCGGTGTAGCGTCGACCGCTACAACCGGAGGAGGACGGTCCAGAGGCGTCGACCGCTACAACCGGGAGGAAGACGGTCGACAGGGGCGTGTAGAACCCGGAGACATAGGTAACAGTTTGACCCGGAGACATGGGTAACACCTTGGGTAAGGGTGTGCTTCTGGAAAGGAGGCGCACCGATGCCGTGGAAGGAGACCGATGTGCAACGGGAACGGA
>CALZIK010000079.1 GCA_945787635.1 Thermoanaerobaculia bacterium
CACTCCATCACCCAGTCGATCGGGTCGTGCCCGAGGCCTCCTCGACGCCCCGCGGCCCAGCTGCCGCGAACGTGAGCGGCGTGGGCTCACCGGTGCCGGCCAGCCGCGCGGCCCGAGCGAAGAACTCCTCCAGGCCGGCGAGCTCGGGCGCGCCGAGCTCGAAGCTCAGATTGCGCTCCAGGTACTCCAACAGGTAGGCCTCGGGAAGGCCGAGCTCTCGCCCGGCCTCGTGCGCGAGCACACCCAGGTTCGCCCGACCGCGCGCGGCGCTGGCCGCAAAGTCGCTCTCGAGGCCGGGCCGAACTGCGCTCGAACGAATCGCCCAGAAGGCAAACACGAACGGCAGCCCGGTCAGCTCCTTCCAGGCGGTCGCGAGGTCGAGGACTCTCCCCTGCTCCATCGGGATCCGCAGCGCCGGATCACCAATGATGAGAGCCGCGTCGTTCTCGGCCAGCATGGCGCCGAGATCGGGGCGGGCCGGGCCGGTGTCGGGCTCAGAGGCGTAGAGCTCCTTCAACACGATCCGCACGAGCGTCGCGGAGGTCCGGCTGTTCTCGTCCAATGCAAGCGTCCGAATCTCCCCGAACGGCGCCTTCGAGACCAGAAGCACGCTCCGCACCGCACTGTCCGAAGCGACACAGTTCCCCGGAATCGCCAGGAGATCCGGAATTCGCTGATACTCGATCGAGGGAATCAGTCCGATGTCGATGTCCCCCGAGCGCAACAGGTCGGCCACCCGCGCCGGCGGCTCGTAGAGCGCGTCGTACCGGTCGGCAAGGGCGCCGGAGAGAAAGTCCCAGGCGAGCGGGCGGGAGTTGAGATAGTCGACGATGCCGACGCGAAGCTTGCTCATGCGGGGACGAGTCTACCGGTCCGCGAGGGACAGAGCCGAGGAGGGTCGAGAAAAGACGGTCGACAGCGACGTCGACCGCTACAGAGGAGACGTCGGGCCCCGAAGAAGCCGGCCGGGTGCCTCCTGGAGCGAAGCCTCTCCGTGCGAGCGAAAGGAGGCAGCCGGCCGGCGCCCCCCCTATTTGCCCGACATCGCGTCGAGAAACTCCTGATTGACCTTGGTCTTCGAGAGCTTGTCGCGCAGGAGCTCCATGGCCTCGACTGTCGAAAGCGGGTTGAGGACCTTGCGGAGCACCCACACCCGGCGCAGCTCGTCCTCGTCCATCAGCAGCTCTTCCTTGCGGGTACCGGACTTGTTGATGTCGATCGCCGGGAAGACCCGTTTGTCGATGAGCTTACGGTCGAGGTGGATCTCGGAGTTGCCGGTGCCCTTGAACTCTTCGAAGATGACGTCGTCCATGCGGCTGCCGGTGTCCACCAGAGCCGTCGCGATGATCGTCAGCGAACCGCCTTCCTCGATGTTTCGCGCGGCGCCGAAGAAGCGCTTCGGGCGATGCAGCGCGTTCGCATCGATACCGCCCGAGAGCACCTTGCCCGAGGGCGGTTGCACGGTGTTGTACGCGCGAGCCAGACGGGTGATCGAGTCGAGCAGGATGACGACGTCCTTCTGGTGCTCGACCAGACGCTTGGCCTTTTCGATCACCATCTCGGCAACCTGGACGTGCCGGGTCGCCGGCTCGTCGAAGGTGGATGAAACCACCTCACCCTGGACCGACCGCTCCATGTCGGTGACCTCTTCGGGACGCTCGTCGATCAAGAGCACGATCAGGATCGCCTCCGGGTGGTTCTTGGCGATGGCGTGAGCGATCGACTGCAAGAGCATGGTCTTACCGGTGCGGGGAGGCGCCACGATCAGCGCCCGCTGGCCCTTGCCCATGGGCGTCACCAGATCCAGAACCCGGGAGGACATGTCGCCCGCCAGCTCGAGAGCGATGCGCTCGAGGGGATAGAGCGGAGTCAGATTATCGAAGAAGAGCTTATTGCGGGAGATCTCGGGGTGCTCGAAATTGACCGCCTCGACCTTGATCAGGGCGAAGTAGCGCTCGCTCTCCTTGGGCTGGCGGACCTGACCGGAGACCGTGTCTCCGGTGCGCAGGTCGAAGCGCCGAATCTGGCTCGGGCTCACGTAGATGTCGTCGGGCCCTGGAAGGTAGTTGTATTCCGGCGCGCGCAGGAAGCCGAAGCCGTCGGGAAGGCATTCGAGCACGCCTTCCGCGAAGATCAATCCGCTTTTCTCCGTCTGTGCCTGCAGGATCTTGAAGATCAGCTCCTGCTTGCGCAGAGAGGTGGCCCCGTCGACGTTGAGCTCGACCGCGATCTTGGTCAGCTCCGCGGACTTCATCTCCTTCAGGGTGCGAATGTCGAGCGTTTCTTTGGCGTCGGCGGATTCGCTGCTGGGCGTTTCCTTCTGTGCTGATTCAGGCATGGGTGCTCCCTTGGTTGGATCCCCGGTTTTCGAATGAATCGAGGTACTGTTCGATGCTCTTCCAGATGTCTTTGAGGCCATCTCCGGTCGGCGCCGCAAACGGAATGACCCTCGCTCCGGCCGGCAGTCCGAGGTCGCGGCGAATCGCGCTCATGGCCGCCTGGCGCTTTCCCTTGCCGACACGATCCGACTTGGTCGCTACAACCACCGGCTCGAAACCAACCGCGCTCAGGTATTCGGTGGATTGCTGATCGAGCTCGGTCGCGCCGACCTTCGCGTCCACCAGCTGGATGACCATGGCGTTCTCGGCCACCTTTTCAAAATAGCTCGCCATCAGATCCGCCCAGCTTCGTCTTTCCTTTTTGGAGACCTTGGCATATCCGTATCCCGGCAGATCGACGAAGTAGACGCGCGAATTGATGTCGAAGTAGTTGATGGCCCGGGTTCGACCCGGCTTGGAGCTGATGCGCGCGAGCGCATTGCGGCCGACCAACCTGTTCAGGAGTGTCGACTTTCCGACGTTCGAACGGCCCACGAAGGCGACCTGCGGACGGCCGTCGACCAGAAAATCATCTGGTCGCACCACTGAACGTAGATACTCTGCACTCTTGACCCTCACGCTCCCACCTCAAACAGGTTGAACATCCGCCCCTCTCTCCCGGTCCCCGCCCGGCCCAAGGCCAGGCGGCTAACTCTTGAAAATGTTTTGTGACTAACAGGGGTCGCCGCTTCGGAGCGGCCTAGGCTGCAGCCCTAGTGGGCTACCGACCCCGGCTTGGGATCAGCCGGAGCCTCGTCGAAGCTCGCCTCCGTGCCCGGAAGCGAGCGAATCTCACCATCCAGAGCGAGCGCCAGGACCTCGTCCATGGTCTCGACCAGATGAACATCGAGGTCTTCGCGAACCTCTTCAGGGATCTCGTCGAGATCCTTTTCGTTTTCTTTGGGCAGGATCACTTCCTTGATGTCCGCGCGGTAAGCGGCCAGGAGCTTGTGCTTGACGCCACCGATGGGCAGCACCTTGCCGCGCAGCGTGATCTCTCCGGTCATCGCGAGGTCCTTGCGCACCGGCACCCCGGTCGCGGCCGAAACCAAGGCTGTCGCCATTGTGATGCCTGCCGAGGGTCCGTCCTTCGGGATCGCGCCCTCGGGCACGTGGATGTGCAGGTCCTTGCCTTCGTTGAACTCGGGATCGACGCCGAGAAGATCGGCGCGACTTCGAAGGTAGGAAACCGCTGCGCGTGCGCTTTCCTGCATGACGTCACCGAGCTTGCCGGTCAAGATGAGCTTGCCGCGGCCTTTCATCAGCCCGACCTCGGTCTCGAGGAGCTCTCCGCCGGCCTCGGTCCAGGCGAGCCCCATGGCCACGCCGATTTCGGGCTTGTCGCCCTTCTTGGTGCGGCGAAACCTCTCCTTGCCGAGATACTCGAGCACGGCGTCGGCGTCGATCTTGGCCTTGCCCTTCTTTTTCTTCTGGACGATGCCGCGCGCGACCTTCCTGCAGATCTTGGCGATCTGGCGCTCGAGATTTCGGACACCTGCCTCGCGGGTGAAGCTGTCGACCAGCTTGCGCAAGCCGTCTTCCTGAAAGTCGATCTTGCCCTTGGAGAGGCCGTGGGACTTGGCCTGCTTGGGCACCAGAAAACCGTCCGCGATCTGGAGCTTTTCGGTGAGCGTGTAGCCGGTGAGCTGGATCATCTCCATACGATCCTTGAGCGGCGGCGGGATCGTGTGGCTGACGTTGGCCGTGGCGATGAACATCACCTTCGAGAGGTCGAACTCGACGTCGAGGTAGTGATCCTTGAAGGCGTTGTTCTGCTCGGGATCCAGGACCTCCATGAGCGCCGAGGACGGGTCGCCGCGAAAGTCGGTCGACATCTTGTCGATCTCGTCCAGGAGGAAAACCGGGTTGACGGTTCCGGCCTTGCGCATCATTTGGACGATCTGACCCGGGAAGGCGCCGATGTAGGTGCGCCTGTGCCCCCGAACCTCGGCTTCGTCGCGAACGCCTCCGAGCGAAAGGCGCACGAACTTCCTGCCCATGGCCCTGGCGATCGACTTCGCCAACGACGATTTGCCGACCCCTGGGGGGCCCACGAAGCAGATAATCGAGCTCTGGGTCTGGTTGGCAAGCTGCCGCACTGCAAGGAACTCGAGAATCCGCTCCTTGATCTCGTCGAGACCGTAGTGATCCTGGTCGAGAATCTTCTGCGCCCGGTCCAGGTCCTTGATCTCGCGGCTCTTTTTCTTCCAGGGAACGCTGACCAGCCAGTCGATGTAGTTGCGCGAGACGGTCGCCTCGGCCGACACCGGCGGCATCGACTCCAGGCGCTTGAGCTCCTGCTCGGCCTTTTCCTGCACTTCCTTGGGAAGACCTGACCCCTCGATTTTCTCCTTGAGCTCGGCCATCTCGTCGCTCTTGTCGTCGGTGCGGCCCAACTCGTTGTGGATCGCCTTGATCTTCTCGTTGAGGTAGTACTCTTTCTGGGCCTTCTCCATCTGCTTTTTGACCTTGACGTTGATGCGCTTGTCGATGTTGACTTTCTCAACCTCGACGTCGAGCAGGTCGTGAAGGCGTTGAAGCCTCTCGTAGGGGCTCAGCAGCTCGAGGAGTTCCTGTTTTTCAGGAGTGGAAACCAGAAGGTGAGCGGCTAGCTGATCCGCGAACCGGTCGGGCTCGTCGGTCTTGATGGTCGAGGCGAGCCCCTCGAACGCGAGGTGCTGCGACATCTTGGCGTACTGCTCGAAAACGGTCAGCACTCGGCCCATGTACTTCTCGAGCGCTTCGTCGGCTTCGAGATCGATCTGGAAGACTTCGACCGTGGCCAGGAAGGCCCCTTCGTCTTCGCTGAGCTCCTTGAGCTCGGCGCGCTGAACGCCCTCGACCATCACCTTGACGTTGCCGTTCGGAAGTCGAAGGTTCTGGACGATCCGCGCCACGACGCCGATCTTGTGCATGTCGTCCCAACCCGGGTCATCGATCTTCGGGTCTTTCTGCGCGATCAAAAAGATCTGGCGATCGCCCCGCGCCAAACTCTGCTCGAGCGCGTGCACCGAGCCCGAACGGCCGACGATGAACGGGGCCATCATGTGCGGAAACACCACCATGTCCCGCAACGGGACGCAGGGCAGATTCTCGCGTGTGGTGTTTACAAAGCTCGGAAGGCGACTCATACCCTGAGGTCTTTCAGTTTGTGATGGTGACGCGGGTCCCGGAAAACTCCGTTACACCGCTTTTTTGAGTGGCACCGGTTGGACCCGGTCAAGGACCGTTTCCTTGGTGATGAGCACCTCGGAGATGTCCTCTTGTGAAGGAATATTGTACATCATGTCGAGCATCAGCTCTTCCAGGATGATTCTGAGCCCTCGAGCTCCGACGTTTCGCTTCTGAGCGTCGGCGGCGATCGCCACCAGCGAGTCGTCGGTGAAGTTGAGCTCGACGTCTTCGAGCTCGAACATCGTCTGGTACTGCCGCACCAGGCTGTTCTTGGGCTCTTTTAGAATCCGAACCAGATCCGACTCGGTCAACTCGCGGAGAGTCGAGACCACCGGCAGCCGCCCCACGAACTCCGGAATCAAGCCGAACTTGATCAGATCGCCGGGAGCCACGTGCTCGAGCAGCGCGCTCGAGCGCCGCTCCTTGTCGGTCTTGACGTCGGCGCCGAAGCCGAGCGTCTTCTCATTGATCCGCGAGGCGATCTGCTCGTCGAGGCCGACGAAGGCGCCGCCGCAGACAAAGAGGATGTTGGTCGTGTCGATCTGCAGGAACTCCTGATGGGGATGCTTGCGGCCGCCCTGTGGCGGCACGTTGCACAACGTACCCTCGAGGATTTTCAGAAGCGCCTGCTGCACACCTTCGCCCGAAACGTCTCGAGTGATCGACGGGTTGTCGCCCTTGCGCGCGATCTTGTCCACCTCGTCGATGTAGACGATGCCGCGCTGGGTCTTGTCTTTGTCGTTGCCCGACGCCTGGTACAGCTTGAGGATGATGTTCTCGACGTCCTCGCCCACGTAGCCCGCTTCGGTGAGAGTCGTCGCGTCGGCGATCGTGAACGGCACGGAAAGCAACCGCGCCAGGGTCTGGGCGAGAAGCGTTTTTCCGGTGCCGGTCGGGCCGATGAGCAGGATGTTCGATTTCTGGAGCTCCACCTCACCGCGGGCCTTTTCGGCGAACTCGATTCGCCGGTAGTGGTTGTAGACAGCGACCGCGAGTTTCTTCTTGGCCAGCCCCTGGCCGATCACGTAGTCCTCGAGGAAAGACTTGATCTCCTTGGGCTTGGGGAGCTCGGTCTCCTGCTGCTGCTCCATCATCCGGTCTTCGGCGATGATGTCGAGACAGATGTCGACGCATTCGTCACAAATGAAGACCGTCGGGCCGGCGATGAGCTTCTTGACCTCGCGCTGGCTCTTGTTGCAGAAAGAGCACCTCAGCGCTTCATCGCCATTCTCTTTTTTTGGCATCTATCCTCCACCCGGCCGGACCGGCTCCATGCCGGCCCTTCCAGCTCTAGAACAGGAGATCTCGGTTCTGGTATTCCGCAAGTGACGTGCTCCTCATTGACCTGGGGAACCTTACGGCGATGATACCAGACTCTGACGGCCGGCCAGTGACGCGCGTCACTGCCGGCTGGCCGGCTCGTGGGACCGCGGCCGGGAAGGCTATCGCGCGCTCCCGCTCCTAGCGCCCCGGACAGGTCGATGAGGCTCGGCCGCTAGCCGCTCGTGGCTTCGATCGGACGGCGAGTCATCACCTGGTCGGCAAGGCCGTACTCCACCGCGGCGGCGGCAGTCAGGATCTTGTCGCGCTCGGTGTCCCCGTGGACCTCTTCCTTCGACTTCCCGGAATGCTGCGCCAGGATCTCATCGATCCTTTCGCGCATGCGCATAAGGTCTTTTGCGTGAATGTCGATATCCGTCTGCTGGCCCTGGAGGCCGTAGAGCAAGGGCTGATGGATCAGCACCCGGCTGTTGGGCAGCACCGACCGTTTGCCCTTGGCGCCACCGGCCAGAAGCACCGCCGCCATCGAAGCGGCTTGCCCGACGCAGAGCGTCACCACGTCCGGCTTGATGTATTGCATCGTGTCGTAGATCGCGAGGCCCGAGGTGACCGAGCCGCCCGGCGAGTTGATGTAGAGCGAAACGTCTTTCTCGGGATTCTCGGCCTCCAGAAACAGCATCTGGGCGATGACCAGGTTGGCCACGTCATCGTCGATCGGGCGGCCCATGAAGATGATCGAGTCCTTGAGCAAACGGGAGTAGATGTCGTAGGCGCGCTCGCCGCGGTTGGTCTGCTCCACTACCATCGGTATCAACATCGAAAACGTCTCCTCATGCCTCTCGGGCTCATCATCGGCTCACTTTATTCTGATTCATCGTCGGGTGCATTCGCGGAGGCGGCGTCGGCCGCCGCATCCTCTACGGCGGGATCCGGCACGACGTCCACGTCGTCCTCACCGAGCAGCCTTTTCATTGTCTTGTCACGCAGGAGCTGCTCGCGCAGCTCGCCCAGCCGGCCCGTCCGGTCGAGCTCCTGGCGCAGCAGGCCCGAGGAGCGCTTCTGCCCCTTGGCCAGAGCGGCAAGCGCCGCTTCCAGCTCTTCCTCGGACACGGCCTCTCCCAGCTTCCCGGCGACCGCGTCGAGCACCAGCCGCGCGCGCACTCGCTTTTCCGCCTGCGGCGTGAATTCCTCGCCCATCCGCTGCCAGTCGATGCCCGCTTTGTCAAGATCGAGGCCCTGTTGGGCGAGACCGGTCGCGTACTCTTTCAAGAGCTCCTGGGTCTCCTCGCGGACCACCCGCTTCGGCACTTCGAAGGGGTGACGCTCGCAGAGCTGCTCGACGACGGCGGAGCGCCGGGCGCGCCGGTGCTCCTCGGCCCGGGATCGGGTCATGTTCTCCCGGACGCCGCTACGCATGTCGTCGAGACCTTCGAACTTCCCGTATTTCTTCGCGAACTCGTCGTCGAGCTCCGGCAGGTCGCGCTCTTCGACCGCCTCGACCCGCACCCGAAACTTCTTCTTGGTCACGTCGGCGCCCTCGAGAAACTCGCGCTCGAAGTCACCCTTCTGGCCGGCCGCTAGGCCGGTCACCGCCAGCGACAGCTCTTCCCAAACGTTCGCGTCGCCCACCTCGAAGGTGGTTTTCTCAGGTTCGGGCTGAGACCCGGCCTCGTCGCCGGACTCGGACTCTGAGGCCGCCGCGGCATCCTCGGGCGTGATGACGGCGATCACCCGATCGCCGCGAGTGGCCGCCCGGTCGGCGGTCTTCCAGTCGGCGACGCTTCGCCGAAACTCGCCTATCGCGGTCTCGACCTCCTCGTCGGTGAGCGGCTTCGGCTCCTCCGGAAGGTTGAAGCTCTCGATGTTTCCGATCTCGAACTCGGGTCTCAGATCGACGGTCGCGACAAAGGTCAGCTCGGATCCGAAAGAGAAATCGACGGCGCCCAGCTCCGGCGCCAGCAGCGGATCTAGCTCGCTCTCGGCCTCGGCCTGCTTCCAGTAGCGAGGCACCAGCCGCTCGACGACCTCGCGCTCGATGTCCTCGCCGAACCGCTGCCGGACCAGCGAGGTCGGAACCTTGCCCTTGCGAAACCCCGGGATCCGGGCGTGCTTGCGGTATTCGGCGGTCACGCGATCGGTCTCGGCGGCGACCGCCGGCGCCGGCACGGCGACCTTGACCTGCTTCTGGCTGCCGCCCAGGTCCTCGATGGAAACCACTACGCTCATCTGGAAAGCTCTTTGTTGATGAAAAGGAAGGTCGGGGTGGTCGAATCTGGTGCGAAAGGGGGGATTCGAACCCCCACCCCGATGTCGGGACTAGATCCTAAGTCTAGCGCGTCTACCATTCCGCCACTTTCGCCCTCGGAAGCCGAAACCAGCCGGCCGGAGGCGGAGCCGGCGGGACCGTCACTCTAGACCAAGCGGCCTGGAAAACAAAGGCGGGGAAGGCCTCGGATCAGTCGAACTCCCGGACCGGCTCGGCCTGTTCGTCACCCACCCGACCGGCTTCGATACCGGCCTTGAAGTAGTTCTCGCCCCGAATCGGCGCCTCCGCCAGCCGCCGAAGCATGGCGATCTGGCCGACATGGGTGAGAGCGTCCGCGATCGGGCCCTGGAACACCTTCTCTTCGGGAAAGCCGCTCGGCTCGCCGCTCGCAAGGCGTGCGTCAAGCGCCTCGAGCGAGGCGAAGAACCGAGCGACCTCGTCGTCCCAGAACCGCGCTACCGAGTCTCGCCACACCTGACGGCCCTCTGCCTGGGAGAGCGCCCAATCCAGAAGATCCCCGATGTGGCCCAGAATCTCCCCCGGCGTCCGGGTGTTCGGGCCGATGCGGAACCCCGCGAAGTCGTCCGGCGCCCCTCGAACCGCCTTGCCGCCGCGATACGCCAACGTCGCCAGCGTGTGGCGCAGGAACTCGGTCTTGGTGCTCGGGGTGGTCATCGCCTCGGGCTACGGGGAGTGCGGCCTAGTCGGAAACTGCCGGGACCGGCACCCACCTGATCTGACACACGACAGACGTCCGGGCGGCCTTCCTACCGTTCTGCCAAGCGACCTTCACCTCCATCTGGGCACTCTTGATTCCGCCCCCGAGAGTGGGAAGTGGAGCGTTCTCGTTCCAGCTGACGCAGCCGCCCGTCCCGGTGATGTACCTGTTGACGGAGAATACCGGATCCCTGCGCAACCTACTGGATGACAAGAAGTAGGTATAACCGCTTCTGACCCTGAGTTTCGCGTTCTTGACGGGAATATCGCTTGTGCCTCTGAAGGCGCAGGCCTGGCAAAACTGCGTGACCTGAGACTCTCTATTCTCCCTCAGAAAATCAATCGGGACGTTGGCGATTGCCTGAAGCGCGGGCGTGTCCTTGACAGCGCTCTTGTCTCCCTCCCACTCACACCCGCCGGAGCTCCTGATGGCTGTCGCTCCAACCGAGCCGGCGTTCGCGACGAGGAGGGCCGCGAAACCAAAAGTCCAAAGGATGCGGGTCTTCCAGTTCGTCATCGAGATCTCCTCACGGAGCCTGCGTCTCGGCCAGGGCCGTTCGATCGGTCCGTCTCGGTCAGGCTCTGATGTGACTGTATCGCGACTGATCAGCCGAAGGCCCCCGCGTGTCACCTCCCGGGCTCGCGAACAGAAAACGCCCCTAAGAACCTCGCTACGATGTGGTGCAGGACACCGACAGTCCCCCTACCGGGCATGAAAATATTGCCGCCCGGTTGGCTCGTGCCGCCGAACCGGTGCGGCAGGCAGCCCGCCCACCAACCGGGTGCAACCCTCTTCCCACCAGGAGTTCACCTGTTCGCGACTCCTATCGACTTCGCGAGGCGGTTGCGCTTCATTCACGCTGCGGCATGGCACCTTTCTTCTGGACTTCCCTCTATGCCTTGACAAAGGAGGCGTATTTCTTTAATATATAGAAGCTCGACATATAGAGAGTCGTAATATAGCCCGCGATTCACCATGAACCCCTCTCCGCCACTTCGCCCCATGCTCGACATCCAGAGTCTGAGCCGGAGCTGCAATCAGGTCCTGATTCTCTCCACCCTCTCTTCCGGCCCTCACCACGGCTATCAGCTTGTTCTCGAGCTCGAAGAAAAAAGCTCCGGCACGTTCCGCTTCCGGCACGGCACCCTCTACCCGATCCTCCACAAACTCGAGAGCGAGGGCCTGATCCGTGGCGATTGGCTCGATGAGCCGAGCCGCAGGCGACGCAAGAGCTATCGGCTGACGGCTGCCGGACGCCGGTACCTGAAGGAGCAGATCGCCAGCTGGCGGGATTTTCTTGCTCGTTTCTTTCACGTTGTCGAGGAGGCAGAGAAATGACTCGATTCGCAAACGTACTCAAGCAGGCCGGGGATCGCCTCCGCCTCTCCGAGCCGTCCCGTACCCGGATCCTCTTGGAGATCGCCTCGGATCTCGAGGACAGCTACCACTATCATCTCGACCAGGGCTGCGACGAGGCTGAAGCGGCCCGCCGGGCCGAGGAGGCCTTTGGCACCTCGGACGAAGCGTTGCAGCTGCTGGCGCGGATTCACGGGCCCGGCGTCGGCGGCTTCTCCGAACGCTTTTCCCAGCAGATCGGGACACTCTGGTCGAAGATCCTGCTGGTCGCCGTCCTGGCCTTCGACATCCTGCTCGCCGTTCGGATCTTCTCCGACCGTTTCTTCCTGTTCCGTCCGAGCCCCTTCCTGTGGCCGATCGCGGCGCTCGCCCTGGCGGCCTTCGTCTTCACCATCTGGAAGTTGGTGCAGATCTACTCGCGCTCGGGTGTCGACGTGCGGCGGCTGCGAACCGGACTCGGAATTCCTCTTTTCTTCGCCGGAGCCAGTCTGGCCATCGCCGGCCTTGGCTTCCTCTACCACCTGCAGCGCTTTCTAAGGCTCAACGCGAACGGGGCACCGGAGGCTCTCTTCAGGAACCTCGCGGGCTGGATGATCTCGATCTCTTCGTTGATGACCGTCGGCTTGCTGACGGCGACTCTCGCCGGGCTGGTCTGGTTCGTACTCTCTCGGCTGGTGAGCCGCAGTGAGGCCCGGGAAATGGAGAGCCTTCTACGGAGTGCCGCCTGAGCCAATCGAAAGGAGCGCGACATGACTCGATTCCTTATGGAAGCCGGCCCCCTGATCTGGCCGATCATCCTGCTGACCCTGGTGATCGGAGTGCTGGTCCTGTGGAATGCCGCCTCGCTGCTGCTCCGACGAGATAGCTCGCTGGCTCGCCGCCGCCGGAGCATCGACGGGATCATCTTCTGGGGCACCGCGGCAGCGGTGCTCGGCTTTCTCGGCCAATGGATGGGCATCAATCGAATGACCCAGGCGGTCGTCGAGCGGGGCATCATCAATCCCCAGGCCGTGATTTACGGTATCTCTGAGTCGCTCCTTACCCCGCTTGCCGGGATGGCCGTGCTCGTCGCCGCGGCCTTCCTCTGGTTCTTCCTCCGCCTCGGCCTCTGGTCGGCCGAGCGCCCCCTACGCACCCGGATCGCGCCGCTTTCGCACGGGGAAGCTCGAGGCAGGTGAAGCATGGACGGACTCCACGAGCCGAGCGCCGATCACGGGCCGGTCCGGTTAAGACGTTGCTGTTGATTTCTTAATAGCTCACCTCGCACGACTGTGGCTTCCTTAACAGCCTGGCCGGCGCCTGATCGCATACTCTGCACGAAAGGAAAGGCAGAGAAACCGGGACTTCACGTTGCTGGCAGATCCTACTGAGACGCTCGTCCTCGGCATTCGCGCCTGCATGCAGGGCGAGTGGAGAGACGGGCTGACGCACCTGAGCCGGCTCGAACACCAGGAGGCGCACAACGGCCAGTTGCCTGGACTCTTCTACTCGTATCTCGGGCATGCCGTAGCCCGGTGCGAGGGTCGCAAGCAAGACGGTCTTGCCATGTGTCTGCACGCGGTCGAAATCGAGCCTTTTCAACCCGCGAACTATCTGAACCTCGCCCGCTCCCATCTCCTCGCTCGCAACCGACGAGAGGCCATCGAGGCACTGCGACGCGGGCTGGCACTCGATCCGGATCATCGCGGGCTGCTTGCGCTCCAGCGCCGCCTCGGCACCCGGCGCCGGCGGCCCATCCGCTTTCTCGCCAGAGCCAGTGCGCCCAACCGTCTCCTCGGTCGATTCAGATCCAAGGTTCGGGCGCAGCGCAAGGCGTTTCGACGCAAACGAACTGCAGAAGAAGACGGGCGCCGCTAAAAAGCGCCACTAGCCCTGCGATCTCAGTTGATCGCTTCCTTAGCAACAGAGCCGTACATCTATCTACTGCTGACGTTGCCTTGACGGCGTTGGTCCACACTCTCGGGACCGTGCGACGTCGGACCAAGCACTCTCTTCGCCCTCTGGCAGAGGATTTCCTCGTGGCTTTGGCGTCACTCGGCCCCGAGCGGGCTCGGGAAGCCTTCGCTTCGACCAGTCTTCACCACGTGCCCGTTGTCGCCAGCTGCGACGGGCCAGCGCCGGAAAAGCGACCTGAGTCGGTGCGGAACAAGGCTCGAAGTGCAGACTCTCCACGAGCAACCGAATCTCAACTCAACCGGTTCTTTCAGGCGCTCTCGGACGAAACTCGACGAAACATCCTGTGGCTCCTTCGGTCTCGTGAGCGCTGCGTCACGGAGATCGTAGGCCACTTCGAGCTATCGCAGCCGACGATCTCCCGACACCTCGCGGTTCTCAAGCAAGCCAGGCTCGTGACTGACCGCCGCGAGGGTCAGCGTGTGTTCTATTGCCTTTCAGGCGACAAATTAGTCCACACGATGAATCAATTCTTTGGCGCGTTCGAAGCCGTCCAACCCATTGGCAACGGCAGCTGAGAGAGCCAACCCCTACAGCCCGCGAAAAGCCAGTAAGTGATCGGTCCTTGGGAAGTTTGCTTGGTGAGCCGCCAGGGACTCGAACCCCGAACCCGCAGATTAAGATGAAGGCCGTACCGCTGGGAGCCGCGGCCCTGGAGCTGCTCTCCGCACTACCCCGCCACGAGGGCAACCCCTACCTGATTCCCGGTAAGAAGGCCGGCGCCCACTTGGTCGGCATGCCGAAGATCTGGCAGCGCATCCGAAAGCTGGCGAAGCTCGAGGACGTGCGGCTCCATGATCTGCGGCACAGCTTCGCCAGTGTCGGCGCCGGCGCCGGCCTCTCGCTCCCGATCATCGGCAAGCTACTGGGCCACACGCAGGCCGCGACAACGCAGCGCTACGCCCACCTCGCAGCCGATCCTGTGAGGCAGGCAGCCGACAGGATCTCAGGTGAGATCGCAGCAGCGATGAGCGGAAAGGCGAAGGGAGAGGTAACGCCGATCAGACGTTAGAAGCAACTGCCCCGAGAACCGGGGCCGATCAATCACCAAGCGGAGCCTGGTCAAGCCCGCCAAGGGTCGGGGTGGCAACGACAGCCGAGACTACGGGCACAAGGGCGATGGCTCTTTCCTGCGTGCCCTCAAGACGCCGCTTCCGGTTTGCTTCTCGCCACATCTGTGCAGGTCGTACCAGGTAACCGTCCCTCGGATTCTGTCTTCATCTAGAACCTCGGCGGACAGCACCGTGACTTGAACACCGGCCTCGTAGCTCAATGCTCCAAGCACGAATTGGGCTGTCTCTCCGACGTACACTCAGTCCGAGCCTCGACGAGCAGCCCTGCGATACGGGCGAGACTCGCCCCGAAGGCGCCAGGCGTCTAGAGAATCGTCCTTTCCTGGGACCGGATCTGATTGTTGAGGCTCAGTCACCAAGCGGAGCCCGGCAGAGGGCGGTCACTCGCGCCACTGGACGCGAGCATTTGGTAACATCTCTTCTGAGCTAGCCGTCGGTGCCATTCGATGGCCCTGGGAAGCCTCCGAAAGGAGTGCTTGAGAGTGGAGAGGCAGAAAATCGTCGTCGTCGGCCGCGACGGCAAGATCCTGGAGCAGCTCGAAGATATCTTCGCGCAATCCGCGGTCGACGTGCAGGTTGTCGAGGACCCTCAGAATGCTCTGTCGCTGATCGCCAGCTTTCCGCTCGAGCTGGTTCTGGTCGAGCACCCACTGCCGGAGGGCTCGGTCGCCGAGTTTGTCGCCGAGGTCTCAGAGAACGCCACCGGCGATCCGAGGATCGTGGTTCTCGCCGACGAGAACGAGCTCGCCGGGTTGCTCGAGGCCATTGGTGATCGGTTTCCGGTCATCGGGTTCGATGAACCCGCGAGTTTTCAACCTCGGGTAGCCGCACATCTACGTCAGTGGCCGGTGCGGCCCAGGCGTTTGATGGTGAGGCTGCAAGTGAGGCTCGGAGAGGGGGGCGTCGATCGTCTCGCTCAGACCGAGAACCTCTCCGAGTCGGGTGTCCTAATTCGCACCAGCGGCCAGCTTCCGGTGGGTAGCAAGGTTGATCTCGAACTCAGCCTGCCGGAGGGCAGCGACCCGGTCCGGGTGAGTGGCAAGGTCGTTCGCCACGCCGAAACGGGAAGCGACGGCATACTGCGAATGGGCATCGTCTTCGATCGCCTCACTACCGAAGCGGCTCAGCGTCTGCACGAGTACCTGGAACGTAGTTTGGCCGGGTCCGTTACTTGAAGCGGATCGCTCGTGCCGAGGCGCGGGCCGCGTTCTCTGGTGGACGTATACTCTGCGCGACGTCCTTTCGAGACCGCTCGTGGCTCGTATTTGTTCTCCTGGTCGTCTTTGCGGTCCCCGGCCGACCCTGCCGGGCTCGGCGCACTCGGCGCCGCTCTTCGACCTGCCCGCGGTCAGGCCGGCCTCGAGACAGCCGTTCACGAAAGCCACCAAGCGGCACTTGCGGAGCTAGTGCTGTTGCTGTGCGGCAACCGCTGGATGATCCGGCTGTAGCGCTCCCGCTTGACGAGCCAAGGCCAGAGAGCCTCGGGAGAATCCCCAGAGTGGTCAAACCACCCGTTCTAGGCCCAGGGAGGATGCGGAGATTCGGGGCGCCTCGCGTCTTTCCGCTCCATCCAACAAAGGAGACGGGTGGCTTGGACTTCCATTCAACGCCGAGAGGCAGTCGCCTGTCAAATAGACTCATACCCATCGCGCTATTCTCGAACCATCCCTCAGCGTCCCCGAGGCTGCGAGCACCGAGCTACGCGCATCTTGCGGCCGATCCCTTGAACCAGGCAGCCGATCGAATCTCGAACGAGATTGCGGCTGCGATGAACGGGAAGGCGAAGGGGAGGGTCGCGCCGATCAGAAGCGGTTAGGGCTGTTCCCGCCGAAAGCAAGGTCTCGGCTTCGGACAGCTCGATCTTCCCCGTGACGGACCCTCGCCTCGAGCCGTAGGATACTCAGGAAGGGAGTAACGATGTCACATCTTGAACGATCACACCTGCCCCGCCGATTCTGTCTTGTCTTGCTGCTGGTGGCGGCCGCCTGCGCGCTCGCGGCGCCGCCGGGGGCCGCCGACGAACCACCAGAGCTGGTGGAGGTCGTCAATCTGCCCGAGATTCAAACCGTCGATGGGACCATCACTGTACAAGGACCGATCAGCCAAACCCGGCTGGACAACCTGGGGGCCGAAGTCGTCAGCCCGGTGGCGCCCACGGCCACCACCGACCTTGTTCTTGCCGGCACGCTCAACACCGCTGGGTTCAAAACCGTAGTGTTGAGTCTGGCCGGACACGTAAAGGCCGCGTTCTACCGACCCGGCCAGGTCGGTGCCGTTCTGGTGCCAGACGTCGAGATCGCTCGAACCGCGTTCCAGGAAGAGGGCCAGCTTCTCTTTCCACTCCATGTGGACGCGTCCGCCGACGCGGAAGGAGGTGTTTACTTCGCCTCGGACCAACCCATGTTTCCACTCGGCTTCGACCAGTATCTCGTCTACTTCTTCAACACGACCGACCGGCCGGCCTCGGTGATGCTCTTCGCCTACCTGGGCAACTGACACTCTGGCGGCCGAAGCGCCGCGGGGCCGTCTTCGAGCGCGTGCTCACGGCACTCCGCGGATCGGCGCTCCCAATCATCGGCAGACTACTCGGCACACCCAGGCCGCGACAACCCAGCGATACGCGCACCTAGCGCGGCCGATCCTGTGAGGCAAGCAGCCGATCAGATCTCGGGCGAGATTGCGGGCGGCGATGAACGGACAGGCGAAGGGGAAGGTCGCGCCGATCAGGCGGTAGGCAAGCCCCTGCGCTCCGGAGCGCCGAGCGGATCGGACCAGCGATGGGTACGACTGCCGCGGCCGCCGGCCTACGCGCTCAGGCCCCGCCCAGCCTACGGTCGACGTAACCCTGCCAGTCCTCGAGCTCGCGCCGCTTGGCGTCCAGGCGGTTGCGCAGGACGGCGATCTCGTCGTCGAGGGCTCGTAGGCGCTCGGAGCGGACGGCGAGCTCGCGATCGGCCTGGGCGGTGAAGGCTTCGGCCTGGAGAAGCGATTCGTCGTCGCCGCGGCTTTCGATGTCGGCCAGGTAGGCCTCACGGTTGGATTCGATCTGGCGCATCGTGTCTTCGATCGCGGCGCGCTCCGATTCGAGACCGTCGAAGCGTTTCTCGAGGTCTGCGGCTTGCGCGGACGAGAGCTCCATGCGCTTCATCATCAGGTCGAGACCCTGGGTTTCGGTCACCCGCTCGAGCAGCGACCTGATCTCGTCCAGGGTTGCGTTGAGCTTGGCGAGTTCGCGGGTGAGCTCCGGGGCTTCAAGGCGCTCGCCGGCCTTGGAAGGCCCGCGGTTTTCGGGCGCTTCGGCCGTCGCTTCGGCCGGTTCGGCCGTCTGGCCGAAGGCCGCGATCGCCAGAAACAGCGACGCAGCGATGAGGTTCGGGGTGAGACAAGTGACGATTCGATGCCGCATGTTTGAGCTCCTTTCGCATTGCATCCTCGCACAGCGGGGTTTTCACCACCGGCCAGGCCCCTCGCGCTCGAAGCCGTCCTAATGGACACACTGCGGTCTCAGCTAGTCACGTCCGAAGATGCGGGGACGGTAGCGGGACGATCCAGACTGTCGCACCTCAGTGGTCGAGAAAAGAATTGAGCGACCCAGCCCTAGGCGGCGCTTGCCGAACCCATCCCCAGCTCAGGCTCTGCTCACTCCGCCAGGCCCATCGTCTTGAGGAACTTCGGCCAGCGGGGGTCGTCATGGAGGGTCGCGAGGTAAGGGGAGACCTTCATGTCGGCGAGCCCGGGGTCGCGCTGAGCGTAGGCCCGCTCCAGCCACTCGAACGCCTGGTCCACCTCGCCCTGAAAGGCAGTGACCTCGGCAACCTGGAAGGCGCCGTCGTCTGCCCACTCCTCGATTAGCCCGGCGAGCTTCTCGTCCGCCTCCTTACTGCGCCCCAGGGCGTGATACATCAGCGCCAGCCCATAATCGCGCCAGAAAGGGCTGGGCTCCCGCTCCACTTCCGCCAGCGCCGCCTCCGGCCGGGACTGCGCCAGGTAGACCAGGCCGAGATTCACATGGGTGGATTCTGCCTCCGGCCGGAGCTCCAGCTCCTTCTCATACGCCGCCTCTGCCTCGCCCAGACGACCTAGGCGGAAGGACCTCCATCCGAGCCGTCTGTGGGAGTCGGCGTTGAGCGGGTCGAGCTCGACGGCTTGGCGGGCAAGATCGGCGGCCTCGGCCAGGCGGCCCAGAGAGGCGGCCAAAGCTCCCCTTTGCAGGACGACTGCGGTGTTTGAGGGGTCGAGGGTCAGCGCCCGCTGAACCGCCTCAGCCGCTCCTACCCAGTCCCAGTCGTAACCTAACTTGATCTCTGCCAGCGCGGCCCACCCCTCGGCCAGGCCCTCGTCCAGCTCGATCGCCCGGGTTGCCGCCTCACGCGCCAGTCGGAACCCCTCGGCGAAAGGCAGGTACCCAAAAGCGGCCTGATCGTACCGGACTTGCGCCAGACCGGCCCAGGCTAGGGCATAGCCGGGATCGAGCGTTAGCGCACGCTCGTAGTAGCCGACTGCCTTCTCGAGACTCTCCTCGTTCCGCCGCTCTGCGAAGAACTTCCCCTGGAGATAGAGGTTGTAGGCCTCGACGTTCTCGCTCCGTGCCAGCGCAACACTGCCCTCGTCACCGAGCAGGGCAATCTCGAGCGCTCCGACCACCGAGCGGGCAATCTCGTCTTGCACCGCGAAGATGTCGTCGAGCTCCCGGTCATAGGCATCAGACCAGAGGTGGAAGCCGTCGGCGCCGTTGACGAGCTGAGCGGTGATCCGCACCCGGTTGCCCGACTTGCGGACGCCGCCCTCGAGGACGCTAGCGACGTTCAGTCTCTCGGCTATCGTCTCGATATCCACGTCCTTGCCCTTGAAGGAGAACGACGAGGTGCGCGCGGCGACTTTGAGACCCTCGACCTTCGCCAGGACATTCAAGAGCTCTTCGGCCAGTCCGTCGGAGAAGTACTCCTGGTCCTGCTCTGGGCTCATGTCGGTAAAGGGCAGGACCGCGATCGAGGCGGGGGCAGCCTGGGGTGTGGCCTGCTCGGCCTCTCCCTCGACCGGTGTCCGGGTTCCGCGACCCAGCCAGAAGGCTGGCGCGATTGCGACGACCAGGGCCGCCACCCCGATCGCAGCCCACAATCCCCGTCGGGATGGAGCCCGGGGCAGGTCGACGGCCTCGACGGCGGATGCCCCCGACACGGTCGTGTCCCGCTGCAGCCGCTTGAGATCCGTCTTGAGATCCCGCGCCGACTGGTACCGCAGCGAACGGTCCTTCTCGAGCGCCTTGTTGAGGATCTGCTCCAGCTGATCCGGCAGCTCTGGGTTCAGACGTACGGGGGCCGTCGGGACCCTATGCAGGATCTGATCGAAGATCGCCCCTGTGGTGTTGCCCGCGAACGGTTGCTTCCCGGTCGCCATCTCGTAGAGCACCACACCCAGCGAGAACAGGTCCGTCCGCTCGTCCAGCTCCTCACCCAGCACCTGTTCCGGCGACATGTAGGTGATCGTCCCTATTGCGGTGCCGGTTCTCGTCAATTGCTCGGGGGCCAGCTCGGTCTCGGCCTCTGCCGCACCCGCCCCGCTCGATATCTTTCGCACCTGATCTTCCGTCACCTTGGCCAGCCCAAAATCGAGCACCTTGACCTCACCGTGGGCTGTCACGAAAAGGTTTGCCGGTTTGATGTCCCGGTGGATGATCTTCGTCCCATGCGCCGCTTCTAGGGCATCCGCCACCTGGCCGCCGATCCGTGCGATGTCATCCACCGACATCGGCTGGCCGCGAACCAGGTGCTTGAGCGTCTGGCCGTCCATCACCTCCATGACGATGAAGTAACGACCTCCCTCCTCACCCAACTCGTGAATCGTGCAGATGTGGGGGTGGTTGAGCGCTGAGGCCGCGCGCGCCTCCCGCTGGAAACGCGCCAGGGCCTCGCGATCTTCCGCCAGGGTATCCGGCAGAAACTTGAGCGCCACCTGCCGGCCCAGGATCAGATCCTCAGCCCGGTACACCACGCCCATTCCCCCACCCCCGAGCTTCTCGAGGATCTTATAGTGGGAGACGGTTTGGCCGATCACGGCGAAGTCCAGGGTCAGGCCAGGAGGCGCCGAAGTCCAAGGTCGAAGTTCATTCTACGGCACGAAGTCGCGGTGAAGCGCTTCACCCGACGACCGCCCGGGGATCTGGCGCGACGGACCGGCCGGTAGGCCGTCCCAGCTACCCGCCGCGGTGAGCTGGCACCTTTTGGGACGAAAGGCGCCACGTTGCGATCAGCCGGACCTTCGCTTCGGGGACACCCGAGCCGGCTAAGGCCACGCCCAATGCAGCACCCTCGACCCAGGACCAAGCCTCAAAGTGGTAACTCTGGGGTAACTCTTGCCGACACGACGCTCGGCCAGCCGGCCCTCTGACCGTTATAAGCTGCTGATAGTAAAAGGTTTACTTGGTGAGCCGCCAGGGACTCGAACCCCGAACCCGCAGATTAAGAGTCTGCTGCTCTGCCAGTTGAGCTAGCGGCCCCGAAAGGGGTGCTCCCGAAGGAGCGGCCGGTACTATAACCGAAACCAGGAGTTCGGTCGACACGGAGGTCGACCGCTACGGGTTCCAGGACGAAGACGGTCGACAGAGACGTCGACCGCTACAACCGAACGAAGACGGTCGACAAAGACGTCGACCGCTACAACCGAATGAAGACGGTCGACAGAGACGTCGACCGCTACAACCGAATGAAGACGGTCGACAAAGACGTCGACCGCTACAACCGAACGATGACGGTCGACAGAGACGTCGACCGCTACAACCGAACGAAGACGGTCGACAGAGAC
>CALZIK010000080.1 GCA_945787635.1 Thermoanaerobaculia bacterium
ATGGTGCCCAGGGGCGGAATCGAACCACCGACACCCTGATTTTCAGTCAGGTGCTCTACCGACTGAGCTACCTGGGCACGGGGCTCCTGAAAAAGCCCCGAGGCTTTATAGCTGCACGCCCTGGCCGAGTCAAGCGAGGCCCTGCTCATCTGCGCAGCGAATCTGGCCCCCCGACCGCTCGCAGACCAGGAGCAGATCGCCCGCGAAGGCCGGACATTTCTTTCCGCGCCAGGGCCACCCGCATCGGCCAGAGGGTTGCCCGGGCGCCGCGTTCGCAGTGGCTGAGGTTTTGCACAAACCACGTTCGACTTAGAATCGCCCTGGAAGCCCAACACCCGTGAAACGTCCAATCCCGATCTCCGCCGTCCTCGCGAGTGCCTGCCTTTGGCTCGGTGCCCCCGCGGTCGAGGCATGGACCTCGAAGACCCATGTCGAGATCGCCCGCCAGGCCGCGACGATTGCACCTCCCGATCTCTTCCGGCAGATCAAGCGCAACGAGGAAGCCTTCGTGGCCGGGCTCTCCGCCTCGCTCGCGAGCCACGCGAAGGCGAGCGCGGACGGCGCGGAGCTGCTGCGCCAAATCGAGGCCGGCGCCACGGCCGCGGTCGCCGCGATCGAGAATCACCGGCCCTTTCGCGAGATCGTCCACCACCTGGGCCGTTTGGCCGTCTCTGCCGCGGATGCCAACAACCCGCTGACCCACTCGAGGGCCGACCCCGAGGAGAGCCGGTACCGGAGCGACTACGAAGCCTATGTCGCGAGCGCCGCGCCCAGGTTTCCGGTGATCTTCTACGGCGAAGGCAGAGACGTGCGCAGCCGAACCGCCCTCGGAGCCCTGGTCGCCCAGATCGAGAGCCGCGGGTCGGGGCTCTATCCGCTCATCGGCCGTGAGTATCGGCGCATCGGCGCGGTCGACGGCGTCCGTCTCTTCGACGACAAGTCGACCGCGTTCGGCGTCGGCTCGATCGCCTTCAGCCACGCGGTCAGTGATCTGGCAGCGATCTATCGCTACGTCTGGATCGAGGCGGGCGGGGCCGACCGGCGCGAGCTGCCGGTGACCCAGCCGGGCGGCGAAGCCACTAGCGACGGTGAACAGCTCGGCAAATGAGCATGCTCAAGGCCCGCAGGGCGCTGCTGTCGGTCTTCGACAAACGCGAAATCATCGAGTTCGCCAAGGGACTCAGTCACCTGGGCGTCGAGATCCTGTCCACCGGCGGCACCTACCGGACGCTGAGCGGCGCCGGCCTCGAGCTGATCCGGGTGTCCGACGTCACCGGCTACCCGGAGATCCTCGACGGGCGGGTCAAGACTCTCCACCCCCAGATCCACGGCGGGATCCTCGCCGATCGCGAGCGCGCCGCCCATTTGACCCAGCTCGGCGAGCACCGCATCACCGCCATCGATCTGGTGGTCGTCAACCTCTATCCGTTCCAGAAGGTCGCGGCCTCGGGCGCTCCGTTCGAGGAGACCATCGAGATGGTCGACATCGGAGGCCCGGCGATGATCCGCGCCGCGGCCAAGAACCACCGTGGCGTCGTCGTGGTGGTCGATCCCGAGGACTATCCCCAGGTCCTGGCCGCGCTCGAGGAAGGGGACGGGACGGTGCCCGATTCGATTCGGCGCCGCCTGGCCGTCAAGGCGTTTCGGCACACGCAGTCCTACGATTCCGCGATCGCGCAGTGGCTCGGAGGGCTTGCCGCTGAAGGCAGGGACGACCTCCCCCACCACCTGCTGCTCGACCTCAAGCGCGACAGCCGGTTGCGGTACGGGGAAAACCCGCACCAGAAGGCCGCCCTCTACAGGGTCCACGGGCAGCCCGGCGTTCTGGGCGGCTTCGAGAAACTCCAGGGCAAGGAGCTGTCCTTCAACAACCTTCTCGACGCGGAGGCGGCGCGCAGAATCGCCGGCGCCTTCGACGAGCCGGCCGCGGTGGTCGTCAAGCACAACAACCCCTGCGGCGCGGCGCGAGGCGACACCTGCGCCACGGCCTACGCTCGGGCGCTCGCCTGCGACCCGGTCTCGGCATTCGGATCGGTGGTCGCCGTCAATCGCACGGTCGATCTGGAGCTCGCCGAAGCGCTGGCGCCGCAGTTCGTGGAAGTGGTCGTGGCGCCGGGCTACACCGACGATGCCGCCACCCGCCTGTCCAGAAAGTCGAACCTCCGGCTGATCCGCTGCCCGGTCATGCGCTCGACCGACGAGCTCGAGTTCAGAGCCATCGACGGGGGCTTCCTGGTGCAGGACGCAGACCGCGAAGCCGACGACCCCGGGTCCTGGAGTTGCCCCACGCGCCGGCAGCCGACCCCTGAGGAGCTCGAGGCGCTGGAGTTTGCATGGCGCGTCGTGCGCCACGTCCGCTCGAACGCGATCGTGGTGACCAACCAGGTCCAGACCGTCGGGATCGGTGCCGGTCAGATGAGCCGCGTGGACTCCTGCCGGCTGGCGATCGGCAAGGCGGAGCTTCCCGTCGCCGGCGCTGTTGCCGCTTCCGACGCCTTCTTCCCGTTCCGGGACGGCCTCGACTATCTCGCCGAGGCCGGGGTGCGGGCGGTCATCCAACCGGGCGGCAGCAAGCGCGACAAGGAGGTCATCGCGGCGGCTGACGAACACGGCATGGCGATGCTCATGACCGGCAAGAGGCACTTCAGGCATTGAGCGCTACGGTCAGACTCGCGGCAGTGTTGACGGTGCTTGTGGCCGCCGGCCTCGGGCATTCCGGGGCGTCTTCGGCGGTGGACCCGGCTGCCGGCGACGCCCCCTGGGCGCTGCTCGTCGAGGCTCGGGACCAGCTCCGCGAACGGTCGCCGCTCGTGGCCGGCTTCAGCCAGACCTTCGTCCCGAGTGGCTTCTCGGTCGGCGACTCCGAGTCGGGTGCGCTCTACCTGGATCTTCCCCGCTGCCTGCGCTTCGAGTACCTCGAGCCGTTCCCCAAGAACTTCTTGCTGTGCGGCGATTGGGTCTACGCCTGGAACCCAGGTGAGCCCAGCGGCCGACGCTACCTGACCGCCGAGGGCGAAGGCGAAGGGCTGGATCTGCTGCGCCTCGACGTGGACGCGCTGCGCAAGCGCTACCGAGCAAGGATCGGAGCCAGGGCAGCCGGCGACGACGATGGCGATGGTGATGGCAACAGCAAGTTCCTCGCGCTGAGCCCGATCGGCTCGGTCGACGAGATCCGCTCCGCCACCCTCGAGCTCGGCCCCTTGCGGAGCGTGCTCCGTTCTCTGAGCTACGAGGACGAGGGTGGCAACCGGACCCGATTCGAAATCACCGACTACCGGCCTCTCGACGAGCGAACGGCCTTCCGTCCCCCGGAGCTCGAGTGGCTTCAAGACTGAGCGCCTCGTATAATCAACGAGTCTCCGCGATCGGAAAAACCGGCTCTCGAACAAAATGAAAGCCAGCTTCATTGCGTGCGTGGGCGTTTTGACGCTTCTCGCGTCGGTCTTCGGCACGGCACCGGCCCGGGCCAAGAGAGGGGCACCGTACGCGCGAGGCGAGCTGGTCACCGTGACCGGCGTCGTCACCAACGACCGAGCCGAGCCGCTGGCGGAGGTCGAGGTCGTCCTCAAGGCGGCCCGCCACTCGTACGACTACCTGCGTTTCCGCAAGCGCACGCCGGTAGAGCGCGAGGTCCGCACCGAGACCGCCAGCGACGGCACCTTCGAGGTCCAGTGGGCCTGGGACGGCGGCTTCAACCGCTTCGCGCTGTTTTTCGGCGTCACCGTCGCCGAAACCGGGGGTGAAGCCTTCCACGTACTTCACGAGGAGGACGTCAGCCAGAGAATCAAGCAGGGCAGTCCGATGGTGACCACGGTCCAGATCGCGGACACCGGATTCCTGAGCTCGTTTCTCGAGTTCCGGCGAAGCCTGGAAACCGAAGGCGAGCTGCAGGTCTACCGCGAAGCCGGAAAACCCGATAAGGTCCGCGAGAGAGTTTTTCCGACCCACAGCGAGGTGGATTGGTGGTATTTCGACCTCGGCAAGGTCTATCGCTTTCGGGACGGGAAGCTCGTGGAGGTCGAAGACTTCGAGCCCGTCAAGCCTTTCGATTCCTGATGCAAGGTATTAGTTTTTGACCCGTAATCCGTCGCTCGCCGTCGCTCGAGAGCTCGCCACGGCCGCTCGCGGTAGCCGATTCCTGGGACTGGTCTCGGAGCAGCTCAAGGCCACCGAGGCCCTTTTGCGACGCAAGATCGCCTCGGACATCTCCTTCATCGAAGACGCCGGCGAGTACATCTTCGCCGGCGGCGGAAAGCGCGTGCGGCCGGCTCTTCTCTTGCTTTCGTCTCAGATGCTGGGCAGCGAGAGCGAGGAAGACGTCACCTACGCCGCAGTGATCGAGCTGATTCACACGGCGACCCTGGTCCACGACGACATCATCGACGACTCGAAACTGCGCCGCGGTCGCACGACGATCCACAAGGTGTGGGACAACAGCCAGGCCGTTCTACTGGGAGACTGGCTCTACACCACGTCGATGCAGATGGCGCTCAGCCACGACCGGCTGGACGTCGTTCGAACACTTTGCGAAGCGACTCTCCGTATGACCGAAGGCGAGTTGCTGGTGCTCGAGCGCCTCGGCGCCATCGACGTCACCCGCGCCGAGTACTTCGACATCATCGAGCGCAAGACCGCTCATCTCTTCTCGGCGGCCTGTTCGATCCCGGCGCTGGCGGCCGGCGGCGACGCCGCCTACCTCGCCCTGGGGCAGTACGGACGAGCCCTCGGACTGTGCTTTCAGCTGGTCGACGACCTGCTCGATTTCACCGAGAGCGAGGCCTCTCTGGGCAAGCCGGTGCTGTCGGATCTCAAGGGCGGCAAGCTGACCCTGCCGCTCATCCTGCTCCTGCCCCGCCTGGACAGCGGTCGGCGACGCTGGATCGAATGGGTGCTCGAAGACCGGGACTTCCGGCGAGTCGAGGCCGCGCAGATTCTCGAGCTCGTTTCGAGTTCAGGGGTGATCGACGAGGTCCGCGAGCTCGCCGAAAGGCAGGCCCTAACCGCCCGGGAAACTCTCCAAGGCTTCCCGGCCAGCGAGGCCCGTGACGCGCTCGAGTTCGCCCCAGAATTCGTCCTCAACCGCCGGTCCTGACGGCGGCGGCTCGAAGTCGAACGCCGACGCCGATCGCTTCTCCGCCCGGGCACGGCTAGCCGCCCATTCGGCCTCGGTTTCGAAAACCCGCAGGCCGGCGACTTCGGCATCGGCCAGCACGGTGACGAAGCGGAAGCGCCGCGGCTCGACGTCCGACCAGGAGCCGCGGCCCGGAGGCGCCAGAAACCACGCCGCCGGGTCGGCGCTGTCCGGGCCGAGAGCGCGCTCGATCCCGGTGTAGATCAGGCCTCGGGCCCCCACGGTGGTCGCGAAAACGACATTGACGTACCCCTGGGTGATCTCGCCCAGGTCGAACACGACCCAACGACCGAGAGGGATGCGCCGCTCGGGCGCCGGGAATTGCCTTTCCCACTCCGGCCGGCCGAGGGTGCGAATTCGAAAGGCCTGGCGGGCTTGCTTAGACGCGAGCTGTTCGCCGAGGAGCGGCACACGGACCACTCCTTGGGGAGTGCCCCAGCTGCCGATCGGCGGCGAGCCCCAGACCAGGACCTCACCGTCATCTTCCGGCAGAAACCCGGAGGCGACCATCGCGGGCTCATAGCGCCGAGACATGCGCCAGCTGCGGTCGGTTGGAACGCTGCCCGCGGCGCCCAGGTCGAGAGCCGCGAGCAGCCCGCCGACGCCCCGACGGCTCTTCAACTGCACCAGAATCCGATTGGCTCCGGGCCTCAAAAAGCCGGCGACGTCATACCCGTCCAGCTCGGCGCCACCTCGAAATCCACCCGAGCCTACGGGTTTCCCGTTGAGGAAGGCCCAATAGCCTTCGTCGGCTTCGATCACCAACTCGGCGGCTTCCGGGGGATCGCCCTCGAGCACGAAGTCTTTGTAAACGAAGAAGTTGACCCATCCGACGTAGGTGTCTGAGTCGCCGGCCCAGATCCACTCGGCCCCGCCGGTGGGAAGCCGTCCGGCGAGGCGGCCGGGCGCGAGCCACCTCTGGTAGGCGGCGAGCCCCAACAGGAGAGCGGCGACCAGGAGGATGCGTGTCCAGCGACTCATCGGTTTCGGCTCCCGCCGCGGATCGACCCGTCAGGCTAGCACTCCCGTCGGCCCCGCTGAAGGACCGCCACTCAGGGCCGTTGACGCCCATGAACGGCTGCCGATAGATTAGGCCGTGCCCCGCATCGAAGCTGTCGCCGATCGCCGTCGCACGCCCGGCGATGTCCCGCGCAGTCGGGGCGCGCAGGCTGGAGGGCGCTAGAAGTTGACTGTGGTCGCCGCGATTCCGGCTCGCTTCGGTTCGACCCGGCTGCCCGGTAAGCCACTCTTGGAGCTCGCCGGCACGACGCTCATCGAGCGGGTCTACCGGCAGGTCGAGCGCGCGACGGGCATTGCCGAGACAGTCGTTCTGACCGACGACGAGCGCATCCGGGCGGTCGTCGCCGGCTTCGGCGGACGGGTGCAGATGACGCCGGCCGATCTCGCCAGCGGCACCGATCGGGTCGCGCACGCGGCCCGGGACTGGAACGCTCAGGTCGTGATCAACGTGCAGGGAGACGAGCCGCTGGTTTCGCCCGAGGCCCTGAGCCGGCTCGCCCGGCACCTTTGTGACCACGCCTCGGATCCGATCGCGACCTTGGCGGCTCCCGCACGACCGGGAGATGCCGAGGATCCCAACGTCGTCAAGGTGGTGACCGACGCCGAGGGGCGGGCACTCTACTTCAGCCGCGCCGCCATCCCCTACCCCCGGCATCCCGAAGCGGCGCGCCATCGTGCGCATATCGGCGTCTACGGCTATCAGCGAGCGGCGCTTCTCGAGATCGCCGGCATCGCGCAGACTCCCCTCGAGCGAGCCGAGTCGCTAGAGCAGCTGCGAATGCTGGAGAGCGGTTTCAGCATTCGCGTGCTCGCGGTTCCGGAAGCGTGGCCGGGAGTCGATACAATCGAAGACTTGAGAGAGGTCGAGGAGTTTCTGGTGCGGCACGGCGATCCGCTGTCCGAGCGGGGAGCGTCCACTGGGTCCGAAACCAGCGCCTAAGTCGCACCAGTCCAAGGGAGATCAGCATCATGCCGGCAAAATTCATATTCATCACCGGTGGCGTGGTCTCGTCACTGGGCAAGGGAGTCACCGCCGCCTCGGTCGGCGCGATTCTGGAGGCTCGCGGCTTCTCGGTCACGCTGATGAAGTTCGATCCCTACGTCAACGTGGATCCGGGAACGATGTCCCCCTACCAGCACGGTGAAGTATTCGTGACCGAAGACGGCGCGGAGACCGATCTCGACCTGGGCCACTACGAGCGGTTCACCAGCTCGACCAGCAGCCGGCATCACAACTACACCACCGGCAAGATCTACGAGACCGTGATCAACAAGGAGCGGCGCGGCGACTATCTCGGCAAGACCGTCCAGGTCGTTCCCCACGTCACCGACGAAATCAAATCCGCCATGCGACGGCTCGAAGACCAGGCCGACGTCGTAATCATCGAGATCGGCGGCACCATCGGCGATATCGAATCCCTGCCCTTCCTCGAGGCCATCCGCCAGTTGCGCCTGGAGCTGGGCAAGCACAACGCCTGCAATATTCACCTGACCCTGGTGCCTTACATCACCGCCGCCGACGAGCTCAAGACGAAGCCCACCCAGCACTCGGTGCGC
This sequence comes from Thermoanaerobaculia bacterium, assembly GCA_945787635.1. GTDB lineage: Bacteria > Acidobacteriota > Thermoanaerobaculia > Multivoradales > JAHEKO01 > CALZIK01. The sequence continues at coordinate 7,709 of CALZIK010000080.1, forward strand.
GAGCTTCGGGCGATCGGCATCTCGGCCGACGTTCTGGTCTGCCGGTGCGACCGTCCGCTGCCCAAAGACGTCAAGAAGAAGATCGCCCTGTTTTGCAACGTCGAGCCCGATCACGTGATCGCGGCGCAAGACGTTCCGACCATCTACGAGGTGCCGCTCAGGTTTTGCCGGGAAGGCCTCGACGAGACGATTCTCGACATCCTCAACCTGCCCCACTACCCGCGCGACATCAGCGCCTGGGAGGATCTCGTCGGCCGGATCAAGAGCCCTAAACACCACGTTCGCATCGGTATCGTCGGCAAGTACGTCGAGCTGCCCGACGCCTACAAGAGTCTCAACGAAGCGCTGTTGCACGGCGGCATCGCCAACAACGCGCAGGTCGAGCTGGTCTTTATCAGCGCCGAGGAGATCGAGAGCGGCAACTGGCCCCATGCGATGTCCGAGGTTGACGGGCTGCTGGTACCGATCGGCTTCGGCCAGCGCGGCACCGAGGGCAAGATCAGCGCGATCCGGTACGCCCGCGAGCACGAGGTCCCGTTCTTCGGGATCTGTCTCGGACTGCAGTGCATGGTGATCGAATTCGCGCGCAACGTCTGCGGAATCCGGGACGCGACCTCGACCGAGTTCGATGCCGAGACCGCCGTGCCGGTGATCTACAAGCTCCGCGACCTGCTCGGCGTCGAGGCCATGGGCGGCACCATGCGTCTGGGGGCTTATCCGTGCGTAGTCAAGCAACAGACTCTGGCCAGCGATGTCTACCGCGCGGAGGAGATCAGCGAACGGCACCGGCACCGCTACGAAGTGAATCAGAAGTACCTGAGTCCGTTGGTCGAGCACGGCCTGACGGTCTCGGGGATGAGCCCGGACGGCAAGTTTGTCGAAATGATCGAGCTGCCGGGGCATCCCTGGTTCCTCGGCTGCCAGTTCCATCCCGAGTACAAGTCGAAGCCGACCGCCCCGCACCCGCTCTTCGTGTCCTACATTCGCGCCGCGCTCGAGGAGCAAATTCGGCGCAAGGAGCCCGAGCGGATGCTCGAGCGCGAGTCGATGGAGCACGCGCGGAGCTCGGCCTGAGGGGACCGTGTCCGACCGGATCGTCATGACTGCGGTAGAGCTCGCGCCCGGCGTCGTCGCCGGTGGCCGCACGCTGGCGGCGGCGGCCGGGCCATGCGTCATCGAGAGCGAGGAGCAGCTCGAGGAGGCCGCTCGAGCGGTCCAGGCGATGTCGGCGCGGCTGGCGCTGCCGATGATCTTCAAGGCCTCATTCGACAAAGCCAACCGCAGCTCGGCGCAAAGCTACCGCGGCCCCGGCCTCGAAGAGGGCCTGCGCCTGTTGCGACAGGTCAAAAAGGGCACCGGCCTACCGCTTCTTACCGACGTCCACGAACCCGGGCAGTGCGCCGCCGCGGCCGAAGTGTGCGACGTGCTCCAGATCCCGGCGTTTCTGTGCCGTCAGACCGACCTGATCGCCGCCGCGGGAGCGACCGGAAGACCGGTCAACATCAAGAAGGGCCAGTTCATGGCGCCCGAGGACATCGTCCACGCGGTCGACAAGGCCCGCCGGGCGGGGTGCGAGGCGGTCACCGTGACCGAGCGCGGCTCGTCGTTCGGCTACCACAACCTGGTGGTGGACATGCGCTCCTTCGCGATTCTGCATTCGCACGGCATCCCGGTGCTTTTCGACGTCACCCACTCTCTGCAACTGCCGGGCGCGATGGGCACCGAGACCGGCGGCCGTCGCGAGTTCGCCGAGCCGCTCGCGCGCGCCGCG
>CALZIK010000081.1 GCA_945787635.1 Thermoanaerobaculia bacterium
ATCGGTGCGCCTCCTTTCCAGAAGCACACCCTTACCCAAGGTGTTACCCATGTCTCCGGGTCAAACTGTTACCTATGTCTCCGGGTTCTACACGTCCCTGTCGACCGTCCCCCTCCAGGTTGTAGCGGTCGACGCCCCTGCCGACCGTCTTCTCCAAGTTGTAGCGGCCAACGCCCCTGCCGACCGTCCCCTCCTGGTTGTAGCGGTCGACGTCCCTGTCGACCGAATCCGGTCGGTCTGGTTGTAGCGGTCGACGCCCCTGTCGACCGTCCCTCCGTTAAAGTCCGCGGATGCCCTCCGACCGAACCCACAGGGCCGGGCACCATCGTGCTCTCATCTGGAAACGCCTCGCCCTCGCCGCGGCCTCGGTCGCCCTCGCGCTCCTGGCACTCGAGGTCCTCATCGCGCAGCGCGTGCTGCCGCTCTCCGGCGCGGCCGCGGACTACGTCCATGGCTGCTACGAGGCGAGCCTTCCGGACCGCTTCATACACGCCAGCCTCGGCGCGCTCAAGGTCGGCATTCACCGGCCGAACTTCGCGGCCGACTGCTACTCCCACGGCTACGCTTGGCGGCATCACGCCGATGGCTACGGCTGGCGTAATCCCGAGACCTGGGAGACCGCCGACGTCGTCCTTCTGGGCGACTCGATGATCTACGGTCACGGCGTCGAGGAAGAACAAACCACGGCCGCGTTCCTGCGGGGGCTCCTCGGCCGACGCGTCGTCAACATGGGCATCACCGGCGGATCTCCGGTCCACTACCTGGCCTACGTGCGCAACTTCGCATTGCCTCTCGAGCCCAAGGTCGTGGTCGTGTTCACCTTTGCCAACGACCTCTGGGACATTCGCGACACACGTCCGCTCTCCAAGATCCGGCGTTTCGTGCGGACCGGGAAGGGCCGCGAGGCCCAGGTGCTACCCCGCTCCGAGCTCCTCGCCGATCTGCGCTCGCCCCGGCATCCGCCCTCGTCCCTCGACCGCTTCGCGATCCACCGGTGGCTCGAGTACCACTGGAAGGCCTCGCGAGCGAAGCGTTCTGCTTCGAACCGTGAAAGGACTAGTCCAGGGCGCCCCGAAAAGCCGCGAAGTTCGACCGAACCCGCGAAAGCCGGAGGTTCCCTGTCCACCAATCCGGCCCCGCCTCCGGACGCTGTGCTCGACAAGATGGAGCGCCTCTTCACGCTCAGATACCTGCGCCGCGCGGTCGCCATGATGGCCGAGTCGAGCCAGGCCGTCGGCGCCTCGCTCGTCGTCGGCCACATCGGCCAACGAACCGACATCGACTGGGCCATCCGCCGCGCCATGCGCCAGGAAAGCACCTCGCTCGGCTTCCACTATTTCGATGTTCCCGAGCTCGTGGGCAACGACTACCGACTCCCTCACGACGGCCACTACAACGAGCTCGGCCACCGGCGGCTCGCGGAAGCGCTGGCGGAGTACCTCGAGGCGGAGGGCCTGTTGAACGCCCGTCCGTAGTCAGCCGATCGACCCCATGTCGGCGGTGACGGCTCAACCCGCCCTGGAGGCGGGGGCAATCCCGCCGGCCGAGGTCCAAGCCCCAAACCCGGCAAGCGCGGCCACGATCGCGAGGGCGAAGAGCGACGTGCCGAAGTAGGGAGCGGTGGGGTCCAGCGTGATCGGGAACACGAAGAAGATCCACAACGTGAACATGCTGGTAACCGTGGCGAGCAGGCCGAACCGGACAAACACCCAGGAGAACAGAGCCGCCATCAGCATCCCGATCGTCACTCCGAGCCAGGAGTGGCCGCTGATTTGCGCCGCGGGCGTGTTGGGACCGACAAACAGCACGAGGAGCGGTATTGCGAGCCACTTCTTTCGAACGAGAGCAAGGAGCCCGATCAGGACGGCCAGAATCCCGAAGGAGCCCCAGAGTGTGCCCATCAGGCTCGAAGTGACGGCGGCGAAGGCGACGCGGGTGCCCAGGAGAGGATCTGTGGTGGGCGCGAAAAAGGGCCAAAAGGGGTGAGTTACCGGCATGGGCGGGTCAGGCCAGCCGAGCCACTGCGGGATCAGGAAGTAGAGCATCCGGACGGGCAGGACGACGAGCAGGCCGCAGGTAACGCCCATCAGGAGGTGTTGTCCCACGAGTGGATCCCGCACCCGGCCCGCGAGCAGGCGGCTCCACGAGATGAGAATCCCGGGCCAGAGGCGGCGCGCATGGGACTCGATCGCCATGTAGAACACCCAGGCCATGGCCGCGACGAAGAGGCTGCGGGCCACTGCGTTGCCCAGCAGGAAGAGCTCGTACTCAAGGCGGGGAATGTGATGGCCTGCAAAGAACCACCAAAGTACCCTGAGGGTGAACACCCCGGCCGCGAAGCGATTGGCTCCCCGGCGATCCCCTCGCCCGAGCCGGAGGGTGCGCGTCGCAAGGAAGAACGGCACAAAGAGCATCGCCAGCAGCAACGACCGCCAGAAGATCACGGCGAAGCCTCCGCTGGCTTTCGCCGGTGCTTCGAGGCCAGTGTTTGATCCTGGCGATCCTGGCTCGATCCAGTTCGGGGAGGACGGCAGGATGCACTCGAAGAGGACGGGCCGTCCCCCGGTGGCCGCCGCCTCGATGCGGACGGGGAGCCCCAGCTCGGGGAGGGCTCCAACCCACGCGGCTCGTACGTCGGAGAGGGTCCGCCGGATCGGTGTCGCCGGCCGGAAAGCACTCATATCCAACCCGGCGGCGTCGAACAGGGCCGGCCAGTCGGGGGAGGACACTGGACGCGCCACTTGGTCCGATCCCGAGGTGGCCGGCGGAACCACGCGCAGAGACCGCAATCTGCCGCGAATGTCGGTGACCATCGAGATGTCGCCCTCCCCTGCCGGCGGATCGTCCTGCGTAACTTGTCCAGTCTGGCCGAGGGGTTCGAGCGGCTCGGGGCTCTGCCGGTACTCGAAGCGAAAGGCGACCTGTCCCGGAGTCTCGAGCGGCTGCCAGCGCGCCGGCGTGCGATCGGTGGTCATCAGATAGCGCCAGTAGTCCCTGTCCCGGCTGAAAAAGTAGGCGTAGTCGGCGGGTTGCTCGTCGTAGCCCAGGCCGACAAGCATCTCGCGGGCGTCGTCCACCAGGGCCGCGACAGGTTTCTCGAACGGCACCAGGCCGATCAGGGATGATTTCGGGGCCAGATAGGCGGCGGTGCCGAGCATCGCCGCTATCGCGACCAGCAACAGGCCGATCGCTCTGGGTCGCAACCTCCCGTCCGGCCCTGCCGCCGCGACCATTTCGGGCGAGGGAGTCTCCCCGGCCGCGATTGCAGCGGCGAGCGGATCCCCTCCCGGAAGGGCCGCGGCCACCTCGCGGGCCGACCCTGGTCTTTCCGGCGGATCCGGCTCCAAGCAGCGAAGAATCGCGCGCTCGACCGTCTGGTCGAGACCTTCGACCCAGCTCGAAGGAGCCGATGGCGTGGTGTCTCTTTGAAGCTCGAGGAGCTTTGCCCGTGAATCCGCCTCGTAGGCCCTCCGGCCGGTGAAGAGCTCGTAGAGCAGCAAACCGAGGGAATAAAGGTCGCTCTGGATCGATACGCTCTCGCCGGCCAGTTGCTCGGGGGCCATGTAGGCCGGCGTCCCGGCTAAAATCTCGCCGCCGCGAATCTCCTCGGCGAACCCGGCGAGACCGAAGTCCGTGATTCGCGCGCGGCCGCGGTCGTCGAGCATGACGTTGGCCGGTTTGAGGTCCCGGTGAAGGATGCCATTCTCGTGGGCGGCGGCGAGCCCGGCGCAGAGCTGCTGGGCGATCTGGATGGCCTTCTCCCTGGGCAGCCGGCCGATCCGCTTGAGCAGCGACGCCAGATCCTCGCCGTCGATGAACTCCATCGAAAGGAAGAGCTGGTCTTCGGCCTCGCCGACGTCGTACACGCGGCAGACATTGGGATGCGCGATCTGGCGGGCGAGCTTGACCTCGGTCAAAAAGCGGGCCTTGAGCTCCTTGTCTCCGGCCAGCTCCAGCGGCAGGAACTTGAGCGCCACGGCCTGGCCGAGTTTCAAATCGTCGGCACGAAAGACCTCTCCCATGCCACCCCGCCCCAGCCGGTTGACGATGCGGTAGCGACCGGCGAGAACGGTGCCGGGAAGAAACCGCCCTGCTCCCGAGGCTCCTGAGGCTCCTGAGGCTCCTGTCGCTCCTGACTCTCCTGGCGCCCCAGTCGCTCCAAACGCTGCGGCTTCCGGCAAGCCCTCCCGCTCTTCGGGACCGAGCAGGGTGGCGAGCTGTGAGTGCAACTCGGGTCCAACGGCTCGAACCTCCTCGAGCCGCGCCGCCCGCTCTTCCAGGGGCAGCTTCAGAATCCCGTCGAGGATCTCGGAGATCCGGCGCCACTCCTCGGCTGTGAGCTTCTCGGCCATCAACGTTCCACCCTCGAACGCCTACGGCAGTCCCGTGACTGCTTGTTTGCGGACCATCCTACAGCGCGAGGACCCTGTCCGTGAGCCGAACCCAAGTCGGTACCAGCGCCCGAGTCTCGCCGGGCCGGCGCGGCGCTACAATGACTTCCCGCTCGACCTTTGAAGGAGGCTCCATGTTGAAGCGCTTGATTCCCGTCGGTTCGGTTGCCTGCGCGTTCGTTCTGATGCTCACATCGCCGGCCACGACGGCGCTGGCTCAGACGACGCCCATGTCGCAGATGCAAGGCGCCAGCCCCGCAACGCTCCTTCCGTTCGCGAAGTTCGACCCCGCCATCCCGACCCAGAAAGAGGTCACCGGCGTCGCTCCGGGCGCGAGGCCGCTTCGCCACGCCGAATTGCTCGGCTACTTCGAAGCCCTGGCCGAGGCCTCGCCGCGAGCAAGGCTCTTGACCTATGCCCACACCCACGAGGGTCGCAGGATGGTGTATCTCGCGATCGGAGACGAAGCGACGATCGCCGATCTCGACACCTTACGAGCCGACCAGGCGAAGCGGTTCGACCCGCGCGGCCGGACGACGGCCGAGGACGCCGCCGCCCTGGCACCCGCCAAGGCGGTCGCCTGGATGGGCTACTCGATTCACGGCGACGAGCTGAGCGGCGCCGACGCCTCGGCGGTCCTGGCCTACTGGCTGGTGGCCGGCGAGGACGATCGGGCTCGAGCCCTGCGCGACCGCGTGCTGACCCTCATCGACCCGATGCAAAACCCGGACGGCAGGGATCGGTTTCTCGCCCAGACGGCGTCCTTCGGCCACGCGAGCCCCAACCCCGACCCGGAAGACCTCTCCCACACCACGGTCTGGCCCTGGGGACGCGGCAACCACTACCTCTTCGATCTCAACCGCGACTGGTTCTCTCTGGTGCAGCCCGAGAGCGCGCGCTCGGAAGTGATCGCCGGCTGGAACCCGCAGCTGGTTCTCGACGTCCACGAGATGGGCTCGGACGACACCTTCCTCTTCCCGCCGCCGCGGCACCCGTTCAACCCGCACATGGCGGAGAGCCTGCACCACTGGACCGACGTCATTTCCGCGGACCAGGCGCGGGCGCTCGACGAGCGCGGCTTCGCCTACTACACCGGGGAATGGAACGAGGAGTTCTTCCCCGGCTACGGCTCGACCTGGATCCTCTACCTCGGCGCGATCGGCGTCCTGCACGAGATGTCGTCCACCGAGGGAACTCTCGTGACCCAGAGCGCCGGAACGGTGCGCACCTACGCCGAGGGCGTCGAGCACCAGTTGGCGAGCTCGATCGCCAATCTCGAAACGCTGTCGGACAACCGGGACGCTATCTTGCGCGACTTCATCGGCGGGCGGCGCGAAGCGGTTCGCCAGGGCGTCGAAGGTCCGGTCCGCGCCTGGATCCTGCCGCCCGGGCGACTCCCTGAACGCACCGACGCGCTCGCGACCCTGCTCGCGCGACTCGGCATCGAGGTACTGCGCTCCGAAGCGCCGGCCAGCGCCGACGGTTTGATCGATGCCCGCACCGGCGCGCGCTCCCGTCGCGAGCTCCCCGCCGGCACCTGGATGGTGCCGCTCGACCAACCGGCGGCGCCGCTCGCTCGCGTGCTTCTCGACCCCCACGTTCCGATGGAGACCGAATTCTTGAGCGAAGAGCGCGAGCACCAGGAGCGCGGCAAGGGCACCCGGCTGTACGAGACCACCTCCTGGTCCTTGCCGCTCGCGTACGGCGTCGACGCCTACTGGAGCGAGCGGAAGCCGGCCGGCAATTGGAAACGCCCGGCGCCGGACGAAGCCGGCGGCTCCTCGGGCTCCCTCGAAACACCCGCCGAGGTGTACGGCTATCTCTTCGACGGCGCGGGCGACAACGCCGCGCCCGCCGTCGGCGAGCTTCTCGCGCGTGGCATCGCCCTGCGCGTGGCCGAAAAGCCGTTCCGGGTCAACGGCCGCGACTACGGCCGAGGCACGCTTCTGATCAAGCGCGAGGGCAATCCCGACGATCTGGTCGCCGTGCTGCAAGACGTCGCCGAGGGCCGCCACCTCGACATCCACGCCACGCCCACCGCGCGGGCCGAAAACGGACCCGACCTCGGCGGCAACCACTTCCAGCCGCTCGTCGCACCGAGAATCGGCGTCTGGACGGGGATGCCGGTCTCGCCGTCCCAGTACGGCGCGCTCTGGCACCTGCTCGACAAGCAGACCGGCCTGCGGTTCAACAACCTCGATCTCGCGGGCTTTCGCCGCACCGACCTGTCGCGTTACAACGTGCTGGTGTTTCCACCGGCCTTCGGCGGGGCGCGCTCGTACCGGTCGATGCTCGGCGACGGCGGTGTCGAGCAGCTCGAGACCTGGGTCCAGGCAGGCGGCACGGCGATCGGCATCGGTTCGGGAGCCGAGTTTCTGGCCGACAACGACCTCGCACTGACCGCGACCAGGCTTCGCCGGCAGGCGCTCGACAAGTTTCCGCCAGCGGTACTGAGCCTGAGCGCCGAGGAGGTGGCCCGAGCCGGGACCTTCCGAGCAGTGGGGCTGCGGCCGGCGCAAGAAGACGGAGCGGCAGCGCAAAGCGGTTCGAGCAAGCCCGCGGCCGGCTTGGCGACCGCCCAACGCGGTTCGCCCTACGACGTCGCGCCGATCATCGGCGCCGGCGCCCGCCCGTTCACCCGCGGGTTCGGCCTCGGCACGCCGCTCGACTTGAAGCCCGTCGCGCTCGATCAGTGGGTGAAGCCGTTTCTGCCGCCGGGCAAGAGCTCACCCGAGAAGGAAGACCTCGAGCGCGCCGACGAACGGCTGCGACGGTTCTCGCCCCAGGGCGTGCTTCTGCGGGTCGAGCTCGATCCCGAGGTGTGGCTCAACTGGGGTCTTCCCGACGAAGTCACCGCGTTCGTCTCGGCCTCGGACGCACTGGTGGCCGACGCGCCGGTGACGGTCGCCGCTCGCTTTCCCGAAGTCGATCGCCTGCATCTCTCGGGTCTCCTCTGGCCCGAGGCGGCCGGCAGGCTGGCCGAGACCGCCTATGTGACTCGAGAAGGCGTGGGGCGCGGCCAGGTGATCCTGTTTCTCGACAACCCGGCCTTTCGCGGCTGGATGCGCGACACCGCGCGACTCTTCCTGAACAGTGTCCTTTACGGCCCGGGGCTGGGAACCCGCTGGTCGTCGCCCTGGTAGGGCAAGCGTTTGAGCAGACCCTTCAAGGCGCCGAAGAAGGAGCTCCTCCTCTGCCTGGCGGTCGCTCTGACTCTCCGTCTGATCGCGGTCGGGCTCTCCGGTCCGGACGTCGTTCGCTTCGGCGACGCGGAAGACTATTTGATCCATGCCGGCCGTCTGTGCACCGATGGGGAGTACCCGGAGCGAGGCAATAATCATTTCTTCCGCGCCCCGGGTCTGCCCTACTTCATCGCAGCCGTTACCTTCTGCCAACCGCCCCGCATCCTGGCCGTCAAGGTCGCGCTGGCTGGTATAGACACTCTCACCGTGGCCCTGGTGGGACTCCTGGCCTCTCTGGTCTGGGCGGACGGGAAGGCGTTCCGCCCGGCCATCTGGCTGGCCGCGGTCTACCCTCCCTTCGTTGTGCAGGTCACCGATGTCCGTAGCGAGGCACTCTTCATGTTCGCGCTCACCGGCGGTCTGGTCTTGCTGCTGAAGAGCCGGCAAACGGGCCGGTCGAGGTGGCTCGTTGCCGCGGGCCTGGCCACGGGCCTGGCCGCCCTCGTGCGGCCGTCGGCTCTTTTCGTGGTTGCCTTCCTGGCTGCAGTCGCCTGCCTTTTCCCCCCAGGAGGGCGACGGTGGCGCCTGGCGGGGGCGGGCCTCGTCCTCGCCGGGAGCCTTCTCGCAATCGGGCCCTGGACGGCGAGGAACCTGCTGCGCTTTGGCGAAGTCATTCTCGTCAACGACGCCACCGGCATCAACGCCTACCGTGGGGCCTCACCGGAGATGTTCGGGATCATGACGGCTTCGAACCCCGAAGATGTGGCGAGCGCCAGACGCCGGTTCGAAGAGGCGTATCTGGAGGAGGCTGAGAGGATCGCCGTCGAGGGAGCTTCACCGGGCGAGAGAGACCGGCTGTGGAGAAACCGGACGGCCGAGTTGATCGCAGCCGATCCGGCCTCCTATCTCGGGTCCCTGGGTTGGAAGGCGATCTCCTACTGGCGTCCGTGGCTCAATCCACGATTCCACGGTCCACGCAACGTGGCGCTCAGCGCGGCGATCCTGGCCCCGGTTCTGATTGGCGCCATGGCCGGCCTCTCGTTGCTGCGCCTGCGCGACCGGTGGCTCTTCGGCGCCCTGCTCGCGTTCCTCATCCTGGGCTGCCTCGTCCACTCCCCGTTCCAGACTGTGATGCGCTTTCGCATTCCCTACACCGATCCCCTCTATCTAGCGCTCATCAGCGGCCTGTTGCTGCGGCTGTGGGAGCGCGCCGGTCGATTCCCGCGGTCCTCCCCGGCGCCGTAGGGGCACGGGTTTTCTTCTTAGCGGGCTCGCTCGGACTTCCTGAGCCGACTCCAACCGATCTGCCAGACCGACCGGAAGGGTCGCTCCAGAAGGAGTTTCTCGACGAGCGGCGAGAGAAACCAGAGCCACCGCACCGATAGCTCTTCAAAGCCCCGTAGCTGGACACCTCCGTCGGTTTCCGAGAAGGCGACCTCACCCTTGCCCCGCCAGAAGCCGCGAAACGTCCAGCGCACCAGACGATCCGGCTCGACCAACGTGTTCTTGGCCACCAGGGGAAACGGTAGCCACTTCAAGGGAACGGCAAACCAGCCGTCTCCCAAGTCCTTGACTGAACCGGCGAGACCGTACAGGCGCGTCCAGTCGCGAGGCGTCTCGAAGTACGAGAACACCTCGCTGACGGGCAAATCGAACCGTTCCTCGAAGCTGACTCGCAAAAGGCACCTCCTGAACGAGGCCGCTGTTTACCGCTCCCAGCTTACTCCCAGCGAGGGCATGATTCCGAACCAGGACTCCTCGTTGAAAACCGGGTCGTGACCGCCGCCCGGCCGAGGGAGCCAGCTCCAGCCCTCGATCTCCAGACCGCGCAGGTTGTTTTGGTCATACAGGTTCTGGACGTCCACGAAAAAGGTCAGGCGACCGTTCTGCAGCCGCGTGGTTCGGTTCGCCCGCAGATCCAATCGGTGGTAGTCCGGCCAGCGCTCCCCATAGAACGGGCCGATCGTGTAGGCGAGGCGTCCGGAACCGTCGGAATCCCTCACCCACTCCCCGGAGACATCGGTCGCGGGCCAGCCGGTGTGAAACAGCCACACCCAATTGAGATTCCACTTCTTGCCGACCCGCCAGTTGGCGTTGGCGGTGACGGCGTGGGTCTGATCGTTCGAGCGCAACTGCCGGCGTCCATCGATCTCGTCTTCGATCGACGAAAGCGTGTAGCTCAGCCACCACTGGAACTTCTCCCGCTCCGGGCTTCGGAGGTAGGTCTCGACGCCCTCGGCCAGCACCCGATCGGGCGCGATGCGAATGACGTCGGGCTCGAACTCCGCAATCGGATCGAACGGGTTGAAGAGCGTCTCGTGGCGCGGCCGCGGCTCGGTTACCTCACGCCGGTAGGCATCGATCCGGAGGCTGTAACCCTGGAACCACCGTTTCTCGAAGCCTACGTTCAGGTGCTCGGCGCGCTGGGCCGGATAGAACTCGGTCTCACCGAACTCGACGTCGAGCTCGTGAACTCGATGGGACTGGTAGAAGTGCCCCCAGCCGGCGCGCAGCACGCTCTCGTCGGCGAGCTCCCAGACCAGGTTGATTCGCGGGCTCACCTGGCTGTCTTTGGCGAGGGTCTGCTCGTCGTAGCGCCCACCGAGCTCGGCGGTCAGGTGCTTGCCGATTCGCAGCCGATCCGCGAGCCAGAGCGAGTACTGCTCGCCGCTCGCCAGACCGAGGTAGCGAGTGGCTCGCACCGGCGGCGGAAAGCGCGGGTCGTCGATGAAGTTCGCGTCCACGATCTCGTTCGAGTAATCGTAGTCGGCGTCGCACGAACGCGCCTCGAAGCCGGCCTTCAAGAAGTGGCCCTCGGAGGCGGCGAGGCTCCAGTCCTGGCGCAGATCCAGCACGTCGAGCACGCGGTTGTCGAGCATGTCGAAGCGCTCGTCGTATTCGCTCGAGGCAATCGACCGATCGCGGTCGACACGGGCCGCCGAAACCAAGCTCTCGACGACGGTCTTCGAGCCCAGGATCGCGCGATGGCTCGCGCCCAGTGTCGAATTGCCGAAGGCCGTTCGAGCGGAAGTCACCTCCGCGCCCTCCACCGTATCGATCCTCAGACTGTCGTCCGCGGTCAGCAGCTTGAAGGAGACGCTCTGCTTCGGAGTGAGATCGTAGTCGAGCTTGGCGAACAGATCCCAGTAGCGCGGCGTCCACTCGTCTTCGTCCGACTTGCCCTGGTCCTCGCCGACGAAGTTCATGATGAGGTCGAGGTAGCCGCGCCTCACCGAGCCCAGCCAGCGGCCCTTGTCTCCGGCAAAGCTGCCCGAGCCGCCCGCCCAGAGATTGGAAAAGCTGATCCCGAGGTTGGTACGAAGCTGCGACGGCCGGCTGGTGGTGAGATCCACGACGCCGCTCATCCGATCGCCGTACTCGACGGGGTAACTTCCCGGAATCAGGTCGACGGCGCCGATGACCTCGGGGTCGAGGATGTTGAACACGCCTTCGAAGTCCTCGAGATGGAAGGGATCGAAGAGCTCGAGGCCGTCGAGTCTCACGAGAAGCTCGTCATGCGGACCACCGCGGACGTTGAAGCGGGCCGAGAAGTCCTTACTCGAGATCCCCGGAAGAACCGAAACGGCGCGAAAGAGATCGTCACCGAAATGCGGCAGCTCCATGATCTCCTCACGATTCATATCGACGACAGTCAGCGGCTCGTCCCGGAGGAGCGAGTACCGGGCCGTCACCACGATCTCGTCGAGGGCGACCGGGGCGGCGTCCTCGGGCGGCGTCTCTTCGGCGGCGGGCTGAGCCGCCAGCACCGAACCGGCCGCTCCCAGCGCCAGAAAACAGACGATCAATAAACGTGAGCTTTTGTTCATAGTGTCCTCCTCCGCCTCTATCTGTAACGCGCTTTTCTCCCACCGACTCCGCAGGGTCCCGGTGGTGCGGAAGAGAACCGGGATTACTTGCTGCCCGCCCTCTCGGTGGTAGCCTTCTGCTGTTGCCATGAGCGCCAGGCCCACGGGTCAGCTGCCTCCTCGGACACCGGAGCTCGCCAAGTTCCGTCACCCAAGAGTGACCGCAACCGGCGCCGAACGGGCCTTTGTCGAGCTCGAGCGACTCGAGACGCTGTGGTTCAACACCGGAACGCTGTGCAACATCGAGTGCCTGCGCTGCTACGTCGACTCGAGTCCGACGAACGATCGGTTGGCCTATCTGACGGCCGGCGAGGTGGAGTACTACCTGAACGAGCTCACCCAGCTGGACCTGGGAACCCATCAGATCGGGTTCACCGGCGGCGAGCCCTTCATGAACCCCGACATCCCGGCGATGCTCGCAGAGTGCCTAGGGCGAGGCCTCGAGGTCCTGGTACTGACCAACGCCATGCAGCCGCTGATGCGCCCGGCGGTTCGCGGTCAGCTGCTGCAGCTGCGCGAGGTTCACGGCGATCGCCTGCATCTGCGAGTGAGCCTCGATCACTACACCCCTGAGCTTCATGAGAAGGAGCGTGGCGCGCGGTCATGGCCAGCTGCACTTCGGGGCCTGCGCTGGCTGGCGGCGAACCGGTTCCACCTCTCCGTCGCCGGGCGTACCTGTTGGTGCGAGTCGGAGGGCAAGATGCGGCACGGGTACGCGCGCTTGTTCGCCACGGAAGGTCTTCCGCTCGACGCCTACGACTCCGCGGCGCTCGTGCTCTTCCCAGAATTGGACGAGGCGGCCGACGCGCCGGAGATCACGGTCGACTGCTGGAAGATCCTGGGCGTCGAGCCGTCAGCGATGATGTGCGCGACCAGCCGCATGGTCGTCAAGCGGCGCGGCAGGGCTTCTCCAAGTATTCTGACTTGTACTCTCCTGCCCTACGATCCCAGGTTCGAGCTGGGACCGACCCTCCGTGATGCGCTCGGGTCGGTGCGGCTCAACCATCCCCACTGCGCGCACTTTTGCGTCTTGGGTCAGGCGTCTTGCAGCGTTGTTTCCTGAGGAGCAGAAGAGCGGTCGGAGGCACCCTTCATCCCGCGAAGCCGAAGAGAACGCTCTGGATCGGAACGGTGACGATGGCACCCTGTTTCAGGGAGAGGTAGATACCCTTCGGCTCCGGGTTCTCTCTGCGGTGGACGCGGGCCTCTTCTTCTGACCAGAAGAAGACACTCTTCATTCAGAAGTCATCGACGATGCATGGCGCGTCGAGATTCGGCAGATCGATCATCGGGATGAAAAACACGGGCTTCTCGGCAGGCGGACGCACCCTGTAGCGCAGATCGCTGTCGAGCTCGAAGACGATTGGACGGTCGCTGATCGCGCACGCGGTCTCGACGGTGCAGCTCAGATCCTTGTCCAACAGTCGCCCTTGCACGAAGGGCGTCGCCACGGCGTCGGCCGCTCAGGCGGCTGAAAACGCCTCTCCCCCGTCGATCCGGACCTGGTGTGGAGTCTCCTCGGCGGTCACCGGGTAGGCCCAGACCACGTCCTCACCGCCGCGGCGGCACAGGAAGGTCATGCGCCGTTCCAGCTCGTCGAGGATCTGACCAACCTCGTCGACGGAGAGCTCCAGCAAGGCGGCAAACACCTCGGGCGCGATCGGCTCTCTCCGGCGCGGGATCTCCCGCACGGCAAAGTGCTGGACACGCCGTTGGTTGGGCTCGAGGGCCGGTCGTTTTGCGAGTCTCTTCGCGTCGCGCCCGACCATCGGCCGAAACAACCACTCCGGCACCGGCACCATACGCCGCCCCACGCCTAAGAGAATCCTCTTGAACACGTCGCACCTCCATAGGCCTCGCCAGTCACGTTGATTAGATCGATATCCGTTTGCAGTCGTGAACCTACCACCTCGTCACAAAGGCCAGACGAGCAGGATCATCGGTATCCCGACGAGCAGCACCAGAATCTCGAGCGGCAGCCCCATCCTCCAGTAGTCGCCGAACTTGTAGCCACCCGGGCCCAGGATGATCGTGTTGTTCTTGTGCCCGATCGGAGTCAGGAAGGCGCAGGACGCGGCAACCGCCACGGCCATCAGGAAAGCGTCCGGATTGGCGCCCAGGCGGTTGGCGATGTCGACTCCGATGGGGGCGGCGATGAGCGCCGTGGCGACGTTGTTGAGAATGTCGGAAAGCGTCATGGTGATCACCATCAGCAGCGCAAGGACTGCGACCGTCGGCATGCCCTCGGTCCAGGCCACCACCTGATTGGCGATCAACGCGGTCCCGCCGCTGGCCTCCATGGCGATGCTGAGTGGAATCATCGAGCCCAGAAGGACGATGACCGACCACTCGACGGACTCGTAGAGCTCGTTGAGGGGCACTATCCTGAGCACGACATAGAGGGCCACGACCGCCGCCAGGGCGACCGGAAGGTAGACCCAGCCAAGGCTTGCGGCCACGATCGCGGCCACGAAGGCGCCGACGGCGACCGAGGCCTTCTCGTGCTGGGTGACCTCGAGACCGCGCTCCGCGAGAGACAGGCAGCCCAGCCAGTGGACTACATCCGGCATCTGGCCCTTGGGCCCGAGCATCAGCAGGATGTCGCCGGGATGGATGGACGACTTGCGCACGCGATCCCGGATCCGCAGGCCGCTTCTCGAGATACCGAGCAGGGTCACGCCCTGGCGAGCGAGCAGCCCCAGATCCATCGCCGAACGCCCGACGATTCTCGCCCCGGCCGGAACCACCGCCTCGACCATGTCGAGTGTCTCCGAAGCGAGGCGCTTCCTCTTGCGCGACACCGAGAGCTTGAGATCCGCAGCGACCGCCAAATCGTTGATCGCCTGGGGAGCCCCCTCGAGCACGATGCGGTCGCTCTTGCGCAGCTCTTCCTCCAGCGCCATGCCCGAGAGGCGCCGGCCGCGCCGGACGAGACCGAGGATCTGGACCTCGTTCTGCTCAACCAACTTTTCCAGGTCCCCGAGTCTCTTTCCGAGGAACGGCGACGACTGGTTGACTCCCACCTCGGCGACATAGCCCCGCAACTCCTCGAGCTGCTTGACCGCGTCGTAGCGGCTCCGGTCCTTGGGAACGAGCCGCCATCCGACCAGCGCCACGTAGAGGACTCCGACGACGGCCACCGCCGCACCGACCGGAGCGAAGTCGAACATCCCGTACGGCTCTCCCAGGGCGTTCTCGCGGAAGGTCGCGATGACGATGTTCGGCGGCGTGCCGATCAGGGTCACCATGCCCCCGAGGATCGAGGCGAAGGAGATCGGCATGAGAGACAGAGCGGGGCTGCGCTTCGCCTTGCGGGAGGCCTGGATGTCGAGCGGCATCAGGAGGGCGAGCGCAGCGACGTTGTTCATCGCGGTCGAGAGCGCCGCCGATAGGCCCGCCATGATGCCGATGTGCGCCTGCAGGCCCCTCGAGGCATCGATCACCCGACCGGCCAGCAGGTCGATCGCGCCCGAGCGGGAGAGCCCGCGGCTGACGATCAGAACC
Source organism: Thermoanaerobaculia bacterium (assembly GCA_945787635.1). Classification (GTDB taxonomy): domain Bacteria; phylum Acidobacteriota; class Thermoanaerobaculia; order Multivoradales; family JAHEKO01; genus CALZIK01. The sequence goes on from CALZIK010000081.1 coordinate 14,944, forward strand.
AGCGCGATGATGACCACCGCCGGGTGGCCGAACCCCGAGAAAACCCGGTCCTTGGGAACGAGGCCCAGAACGGCGGCGAGAATCAGCGCCGCGAACGCGACCACGTCGTACCGGAACTTCCCCCAGATCAGGAAGACAAAGACCGCGGAGACGAGAGCGAAGAGCGCCATCTGGTCGAAGGTCACCGCGCCACTCTACCCGGAGGACGCCATCGGATCACCCTGGCCCGAAGCCGAAAGCGCAAGCCAGCGGGTTGTAATCGACGCCGGGGCCTGTCACGGTAGAGAGGTGCGGACGACGGCCTTGTCGGTCTTGGCGCTCCCGATCGCGCCGACCTGGCTTGCCGACGACGCCGCGCAGAAAGGACCGGCAGCCATGTCGTTGACCCTGTTGTCCGAGAGTTTCACCGCCGACGGCGAGATCCCGGAGGCCTACACCTGTGAGGGCGAAGACGTTTCCCCGCACCTGGCCTGGCGCGACGCGCCGAAAGGCACGGCTTCGTTCGTACTGATCGTGGACGATCCGGACGCCCCCGACCCGAACGCGCCGCAAATGGTCTGGGTGCACTGGATTCTCTACAACCTGCCTCCGAGCGCGTCGGAGCTCCCCCGGGGAGTCACCGTCGAGAACCAGCCGGTCGGCACCCTTCAGGGTTTCAACGACTGGAAGCGGACCGGCTACGGAGGGCCCTGCCCGCCCATCGGACGCCATCGCTACTTCCACAAGCTCTATGCTCTCGACTCCGTCCTTCCGGACTTGGGTGCGGTCACAAAAGAGAAGCTCCTGGCCGCGATGGAAGGGCACGTGTTGGCGACGGCCGAGCTGATGGGGACCTACCAGAAGCGGCGGTAATCACCGCAGAAATCCCACAACCGCCGGAAGCGCCACCAGGTCGAACGCCAGCGCCAGGGCGATCACGATGGGCTCTCCATCGGCACCAACTCGATGGCGATGATCTCGTCGCTGCCGAAGCGGTCGAGAAACCGCCGGTAGTCGGCGATGTCGTCGTCCCGGAAGTAGGTCTCGATCGAGTTGTCGAAGCCGACCTGCGCCGCCTGCCAGCCGAGCAGCGCGGTCGCTACGGCCATCAGCACGACCACCAGGACTCGGTGGCCGAGGATGAAGCGGACGAGCGCGAGTTTCTTCATCGATGACACCCCGGGGCGAGCCTCAGTAGGTCACCTTGGTAAAGACTCGCAGCCGGTCGTTGTCGCGCCAGGCCCCGAAGAACGAGCCGGCCTTGCCATCAACGAGGTCGATCTCCGCGCCCAAACGGAGCCCTTTTCCGGTGGGCAGCGAGCCCGACAGCCGCAGCAGGCTGTCACCGTCCTCGGTGCCGATAAACGCTTCGACGCTCGCCTCCCACTCGGTCAGAAGCGAGCGTCCGAGGCTCACGAACGCCGCCGGTACGAAACCCAGATCGAGCGCGACGGGGGTCGCGGCGGCGATCCCAGAAACGATGCCGGTCGACGAAGCGCCGAGGCCGGAGGCGCGCTCGGCGCCCGAACGGTCCACGTAGCCGATGACCACCCGCCGGGCACCCCGGGTCCATTCGAGGTCGACTTCATAAAGCAGGAAGTCGTCGTCGAGTCCCTCCGGAAACCGGAAGTGGCCCGCCTCGGCGCGCAGCGCCCAGGCGCCGGCCAACAGCACCGCGTCGGCCCCGACGACCTCGAGCTCGGCAAACCGCGGCCTCAGGAGTATCGACACAGTCGCTGTCGCCGGATCGAGCTCACCCACGAAAGGCTCGAGGCGAGGCGCGTCATCGAAGCCGCGGTAGTAGGACACGGCCCACTCGGCTCGCCCACCGCGACGGCCAAATCTGACGCCGGTCTGGAGGTTGTCGAGCGTGGTGCTCGGAAACTCGCCCGCGGCGACCTCGAGATCGACCTCTAGCTCCGGTGGACCCGCGGCCGGAAACAGCGGATTGGCGACGCGGATCGGCTCGACTGGTGCCCAGCGGCCGCCGACTCGAGGCAGCCGTGAGGGCGCGTAGCGTGGCACCAGCGCCAGCTCTCCTTCCCAGCGACTCCGCTCGAAGTTGAACCGGACCGCCCAGGGCGACAAACGCGCTTCCCGCAGCGGGTCGGTCCAGTCGCGCGGCGTCAGGTTGTCGGTCGCTTGGACGGCGTCGGTGCGACCCCAGGTCAGCGGCTGCTTGCCGATCTCGACCTTGACCGGCCCCAGATCGAATCGTAGCGAGAGCCTCTCGAAGCGCAACGGCGCCCTGCGGAGATCACGATCCCGGTCGTCGTACAGACGGTCGCGCCCGATATCGCCGTGGCTGTCCGCTTCGAGCACCGGGGCGGCGGTCAAGAGCAACCGTGACGACAGTTGCCGCGTGACCCGCGGGGCGATCCTCAACCATCCCTGCTCAGATGGTTTGGAGGGCTCGCCGTCGGCGAAAGCGTCCGCGCTGGCTTCGATCTCCACCACCGTGTCGGCGGTGTCGTATGCCGCGCCGGGCGCGCACAGGCCGACCCACAGCATCGAGATCAACGCGTGGCGAGCGACCCTCATCGTTCCCTCCGCGCTACGGCGGCGGTTGCAGCACGCGCATGGCCTCGCGCGAGAACAGCTCGTCTCCGAGCTCGAGGCGGTGACGCACGTTGCCGAGCACCAGCGTGGTGCGGCCGGCGCGCTTCTCGTCCTCGACCTCCCATCGGTGAACCGTAACGATGTCCTCGATGGTTCTCACGTCCGAGCCGCGGAAGGTGCGGCGGAGCTTGCCGTCGACATGGGCCTCGACCAGCACGGTCACCAACGGCTCCCGGCGAATCCAGACGATTCTCTTCGAGTACTGCGACTCGGTCTCCGGCCGCGGACGGGCCTCGATCCGGTAGCAGGCGGCTCCCTCCACCTCTGCGTCGTCGAGGCGCCGGTAGTCATCGTCGTCGATGTCCCGGGGCTCCATGTCCTCGTAGGTGAAGTGCGTGCCGAGAAACCGGGTCGATTTCTCGACCCGTGCGATGCGCCGGTGCCGGTCCATGGCCGGGGCATAAAACCACTGCTCGTCGGGCCGCCCGGAACGGCCGAGGGTCAGCAGCCCGACGCCGCGCACCTCGGCCGGCTCGAGAAACTGCACCAAGCCGCGCGCCTCACCACCCCACCCCAGCCGCCACTCGCGCCAGGCTTTCTCGCGAAGTCGGCCCTTGTCCTCGACCGTGACCAGTCCTTCGGCGTACCGGGACTCCGTTCTCTGACTCTCGTCGAGCCGCTCCATCACCGCCCGGCCGTCGAGCCGCTCCGGATCGGCCGCCCCGGCCGGTGCCGCCCCGGTGAGCGGCGCCATGCCCAGAAAAGCCGCCAGGCCAACGATCACCGCACTCTTTGCTCTCATGACTTCCTCCCTCATTCGTACACCAGTGCCTCGGCCGGTGAGACCCGCAACGCCAGGCGGGCCGGATAGAGCGCCGCGGCCACGGTCACCAGCCCGAGCAGCACGGCGAGGCTCGCGGCGAGCCCGAAGGGAAAAACGTAGGCGAGCGTCCAGCCGCTGATGTTCGCCGACAGCGCCGTGCCCGAGAACCGGATCAGATACGACCCGAGAACGCAGCCGAGGAGTCCCCCGACGGCGGCGATTCCCAGCGCCTCAGCCACCACCAGGCGCACCACCTGTCGCCGCTCGGTACCCAGCGCCTTGAGGATGCCCAGTTCGCGACGCCGCTCGGCAACCGAGATTACCAGCGTGTTGGCGACGCCGAGCAGGGCCACGAGCAGCGCGATGGCGAGCTGGACGTAGAGCAGGCCGAAGAACTGGTCGAGGATGCGGTTGATGACCTCCCTCAGATTGGCGCTGGTCAGAATGAACAGCCGGTTCGTGCTTCCGGCAAGCTGCTCGCGGATCGCGGCCGCCGCGGCCTCCTTATCGACTCCCGGCTCGAGCATGACGTCGAGGATGTCGATGGTTTGATCCCGCCAGCGCTCGACATAGAGCCGGCGATCCAACCAGATGGTTCCCTGATCCGATGTGTAGTCCCTGACCACCGCGAGGACGGGCAGCGACACCGTGCCGGTCGGAGAGGGCAGCGTCAGCGTGTCTCCCACTCCGACGCCGTAGAGACGCTTGAAGTTGTCCGACACCGCGATGCCTTCGCCGCGCTCCGACTTCTCCAGGTAGTCCCGGCGATTGCCTTCGAGGATCGGCGACTCGAGCCGCCGGTGGGTCAGCTCGAGGGGCAGGCTGAGCAACAGCGGCCGCCTTCCCTGGTAGTCGATCCGTACGGCCCGGTAGGGCTCGACCCAGCGCACGCCGGGCACCTTGGCCACTTCGTCGCCGAACTCGGGGGGAATGCGGAAGGACTGGGAGACGAACCGTTCCGACGCCTGGATGTAGAAGTCGGCGTTGAGCACCTGGTCGAGCCAAGTCTCGTATGAGCTCCGGTACGAAGAGACCATTCCCCCGAGGTTGATCACGTAAGCGACGGCGAGCATGAGGGCCAGGGCCGTCGCGGAGGTTCTCTGGGGCGCCTGGATCAACGACTCCGCCGCCAGCCGCCCTTCCACTCCGAAGACCCGGCCCAGCGCCGGGCGCATCAACCCGACGATCGGGCCGATCAGAAACGGCGCCAGAAAGACCGCCGCGAGGTTGATCAGACCCAACGTGACGATGGTGCCCCCTAGCCCGCGCGGCGCGAGCCCGAAGACACCGAAGACGGCGGCCGCCGCGCAGCCGATCCCCGCCCAAAGCCGTCCCCCGCCGTGCCCGGCATGGGCACTGCGAAAGCGCCCC
>CALZIK010000082.1 GCA_945787635.1 Thermoanaerobaculia bacterium
CTCGAGCGGGCGCGGCCCTCGGCGGACGGCGGCTGGCTGGCCGCGGCGGTTCGCCTGACCGAGGAGCAGCTCGCTCGACTCGGCGATCCGACCGGGGGGTTCTTCGCGGCCGCGGAGGCGAACGACGTTCTGGTGCGCTCGAAGGACTTGTTCGACGGCGCGATGCCGTCGGCGAACGCCGTCGCAGTGCTCAATCTGCTCGAGTTGGACGTCCTCACTCACGAACCTCGGTGGCGGGCGGAGGCGGAGCGCTCGCTCAAGAGCTTCGCTCCGCTTCTCGATCGACTTGCCGAACCCGCGCGGATGATGACGATCGCGGCGCAGAAAGCCGACGCCTCGGCGGTTTCGGAGACCGGGCCGGTGGCCGTCGATGGCGAGCGCGGCCCGGGCACCGAGCCAGCCTCAGGTGTGCCGGTCTCGGGTCTGGACGACGAAGCAAGGAGCCGGGTCCGGCTCGGGCTCGAGGTCGGTCCGCCCGACGGCGGAGGCGTTTCGAAGTTCACGGTGTCGATTGCGATCGAGCCCGGTTGGCACATCTACGCCGCCTACCCCGAGGGAGACGCTCCGGAGTGGCTCCGAGCGCTCGAAATGGAAGGCGAGAGTGCGGAATTGTTCGAAGTCGAGTTCCCCGCGGCCGACGAGCTGCCGCCGATTCTTGGGCGCGACCGAGTGCGAATCTACGAGGGCGACGTGGTGATCAGCGGCAAGCTGAAAGAGACGGGAACCGGCGCCGCGGTTCGCATCGGCCTTCAGGCCTGCGACGAGCGCCGGTGCCTGCCGGCGACCGAGCACCGGCTCGGGATCTGAGCCGGAGCGATGATCCGCGTGGCGCTCACCGGGACGGTCGGAATCCTGGGCCTGTCGGGCCTTCTCGGCGCCATGTTCGGCGCTTGCGCGTTGCCTCGCGGTGACGAGGTCAGGGTCTTCGAGTCTTCATTGCGCCTGGAGCGAGCCGTGGCGGAAGGCGTGGAGACGCGCGTCGCGAGTTGGGCGGTGCCGGCCAGGGTCAAGCTCGGCAATCGGTTGCTGCAAATCTCGGGACGCCTCGCCACGGATGATGACTCCGATCTGCCAGCGGAGGTCATTGTGCGGGCCGAAATCGTCAACCTCTCGACCGGCGAGGTCCGCAGGAGGTTTCGGGCGATCGTCGATCGATCACCCGAAAACGGCTTCCGCAAGTCCAAGAAGTTCCCCAGGGCCGTAGCGGGTGAGAGCCTGGTGACGGTCTCTGTCGAACCCGTGGGTTCGGAGCTCCCGGCCGGTGCCGGGATCGACCTCTGCCTCGACGTCGTGGCCAAGCGGGGTGAGCTCGAAGGCTTCGCCAGCTGCGCCGCCGGTGGCGCCGCGACCACGCTCGCCGGAATCCAGGTCAGCGTCTTCTCCGGCCGCTGCGCGACCAGCGGATGCCACGACAGCGTCACCGCCGAGCAGGGGCTGGTGCTCGAGGCCGGGCAGTCGTTCGCTCATCTCATCGACGTTCCAGTGACCCAGGCTCCGGGCGAGCGGCGCGTGCGTCCCGGCGACCCGGCACGCAGCTACCTGGTCAGGAAGCTCAGGGGCACGAACAACATAGGTGGTCGGATGCCTCTCGGTGGGCCGTTCTTGACCGAACAGGAGATCGCCGGCGTCGTGGAGTGGATCGAGAACGGGGCTTCGAACGACTAGCTCAGTCACCGTGCCGGCCGCCTGCGTGCGGCGCGATCGCGAATCCCGCCGCTGAAGCCTCTCCAAGGCTATACTTTCCCTGTGATGACGAGGTTCTCTCGATCGCTCGCAGGAATGCGCGCCGCGGTCTGGCTGGCGGTCGCGCTCGCGGGAGTAGCGGTCGCCGCCGTCGTCGTTGCCCAGGACGAGACGGCCGCGTCTCGCGTCGCTCGGCCGGTGGTCGCGATCCGGATCGACTCGATCATCCATCCCGTCGCCGCCGAGTTCGTCAGGGAGTCGCTCGAGGAGGCCGAACAACTGGAAGCCGCCGCCTTCGTGATCGAGTTGTCGACGCCCGGCGGATTGCTCACCTCGACCCGCGAGATTTTCACGAAGATGTTGAGCTCCAAGGTGCCGGTCGTTGTGTACGTCTCACCCAGCGGATCGCAAGCCGCGTCTGCTGGGTTCTTCATTCTGCTGGCCGCCGACGTCGCCGCCATGGCGCCCGGAACCAACACCGGCGCGGCGCATCCGGTGGCCGGTTCGGGCGAAGAGATCACCGGCGTCATGGCGGAGAAGGTCGAGGAGGACGCCGCCGCCACGATTCGATCTCTGGCGGATCGCAACAATCGCAACCTCGAGCTGGCCGAGAGCGCGGTTCTCGAGAGCAAGTCCTTCACGGCGGAGGAAGCGCTCGCCAACGGTTTGATCGACCTGATTGCCTCGGATCTGCCGGCGCTTCTGGCCGAGATAGATGGGCGTGAGATCCAGCGGGGCGAAACCACGATTACGTTGGCCACCTCGGGTGCTTCGATCGAGCGCCGTGAGATGACCGGCTTCCAGCGGCTCCTGTCGGCGATCGCCCATCCCAACATCGCCTATATCCTGATGACCCTGGGCGGTCTCGGCCTCTACTTCGAGCTGTCCAATCCCGGCGCCGTGCTGCCGGGAGTGGTGGGAGCGATCTGCCTGATCCTGGCGTTTTTCGCGCTTTCCGTCCTGCCGGTCAATTACGCCGGCATCGCGTTGATTCTGCTGGCGATGATCTTCTTCATCGCCGAGGTCAAGGTGGTGAGCTATGGCTTGCTGACCGTGGGTGGCTTGATCGCGCTGGTCCTGGGCTCTCTGATGCTCTTCAAGTCGGCCGATCCCGCGATTCGGGTCGGCTTGGACGTGATCGGGGCGGCGGTCCTGTTCAGCGTGCTGGTGGTCGGCTTCATGACCATGATGGCGGTCCGAGCGCATCGCAGTCAGGTGCGCACCGGCAGCGAAGGACTGATCAACGAACGTGGTGTGGCGAGGTCCCAGATCGAGCCCAAGGGCAAGGTCTTCGTTCACGGCGAATTGTGGGACGCCACCAGTGAGGTGCCGATCGGAGCCGGCGGCGACATCGTCGTCGTCGGGGTGGAAGGTTTGACGCTGCGGGTGCGCCCGGGCGCGGCGGGCGCCGCGCACTCGGAACCGGAGGAGTTGCTATGACCTATGGTCTGATTTTCTTGCTGTTTCTGGCGATCTTCGCGATCTCGCGGTGGATCAACATCCTCAACGAATACGAGCGCGCGGTGACATTCTGGCTGGGGCGGCTTTCGCCCGAGCCGAAGGGGCCCGGGCTGGTGTTCATCTTCTGGCCGTTCGAGCGCATGGTGAAGGTCTCGCTGCGGACCATCGTTCACGACGTGCCGTCGCAGGACGTGATCACCAGGGACAACGTCTCGGTGAAGGTCAACGCGGTGGTCTATTTCCGGGTGCTGGAACCGGCCAAGGCGATCGTCGAGGTCGAGAACTACCTGTTCGCAACCAGCCAGATCGCGCAAACGACGTTGCGGTCGGTGCTCGGACAAGCCGAACTGGACGAGCTTCTGTCACAGCGAGAGAAGCTCAACGACAAGCTTCAGGCGATCATCGACTCCCAGACGGATCCGTGGGGCATCAAGGTGTCGGCGGTGGAGGTCAAGCACGTGGACCTGCCCCAGGAGATGCAGCGCGCCATGGCCCGGCAGGCCGAGGCGGAGCGAGAGAAACGAGCCAAGATCATCCACGCTAGCGGCGAGCTCGAGGCCTCCGCGAAGCTGACCGAGGCGGCCCAGATCATCAGCTCGAACACCACGGCCCTGCAGCTGCGCTATCTGCAGACGCTCACGGAAGTGGCTGCGGAGAAGAACTCGACCATTCTGTTCCCGATCCCGATCGACCTGCTGACGGCCTTCAAGAAGGACTGAGGCTTGCATACCGGTTAGCCTGGAGCCGTTGTGAGCGAATCGCACGATCAGAGCTACTACGAGATCGCCTTGACGAATCGGCAGGTGGTGTCGATTTTCGTCGTGCTGCTGTTTTGCGTCCTGGTGGCCTTTCTGGGTGGAGTCTGGTTGGGACGAGGCGCCGACACGGCGGTCGAAGTCGCCTCGGCGCAGTCGATCACGGCGGGCCTCGGCGCCGGCGAAACGCCCCTGGAGGAGCTTGATTTCTTTGCCCGCGACGAGCAGGCTCGCCGCCTGAGCGAGGCCGCTGTGGCGGAGGAGGAGACGCCGTCTCCCGAGCCTGCAGCGCCCACATCCGGCGCCAAGGTGGCGGTTCGGGAGTCGGCGTCACCGAAGGGACAACGAAAGGCGAGCGACCCGCCGGAGGCGGGTGCGGCGCCGCCCGCGGTGGCGAAAGTCGAAACGGCCCCTCCGGTCACGGCGTCAGTGGAGCCAGCGGAGCCAGCACCAGCGCCGCCTTTGGCACAGGCGGAAGCCAAGACGGCGGTCGCGCAAGTTCCGGATTTCGTCGTCATTCAGGTGTTTTCGTCGAACGAGGAGGCCCAAGCGAGCCGCGTCGTCAATCGGTTGCGCAAGGGCGGGTATCCTGCGATCCTGTCGCCGGTGGACGTTGAGGGTAGGACGCTCTATCGGGTGCGCATCGGGCCGTATACGGATCGTGACGAGGCGCAGGTCGTGGCCGACAGCGTGCGCCGCTCGTACAAGCTGGACACCTGGATTACCCACTGAGACCACCGCGAGCGGTGACCCGCGGCGCACGCTGGCTGCTGGCGTTTCTTGCCGGCGCGCTGTGGGCCTTCTGCTTTGGCCGTGAGCCGCTACTGGTGGCTCCATGGCTCGTCCTGGCTCCGCTGCTTCTACTCCTGTCCGGACCGGGGCGGGGTCTCGCGGGGTGGTTTCACGGACTGGGTTTCTGGCTGGTCGGGATCTCCTGGATCCCGGCGACGCTCGAGACGTTCGGCTATCTGCCGTGGTGGCTCGCCGCCGCGGCGCAGCTTCTTCTGACCTCCTACCTGGCCCTGTTTCACGCGGCGTTCGCCTATGTTGGCGGCATCTTCTGGCGCCGGGGCGGCGCCAGCGTCTTGGCCACGCTTCCCTCCCTGTGGGTTGCGCTCGAGCTTCTGCGCAGCCATCTCCTGACCGGGTTCCCCTGGAACCTCACCGGCTACTCGACCGCCGCGATGCCGGGCGCTCTCGACGCCGCGGGGTGGATCGGTTCCTACGGCCTGTCGGCTCTGGTCGTTCTGGTCAATGCGAGCGTTGCGCTTGCGATCTCGCGCAGATCCTGGGCGCCCGCGGCCTGGGTCTGCCTGTTGGTCCTCACTCTTTTTGCCCTTGCCGGAAGGGTGGCGGAGACTCGAGAGGAGAGCGGTCCGGCCGGCTCGGTGACGCTTCTTCAGCCCAACATCGCGAATCTGACCGAATGGGATCCGAGTCTGGCGGAAGGCAACTACCGGCGGGTCTTCGATCAGTCGCGGGATCTGTGCCGGCCCGGCGAGCTCCTGATCTGGCCCGAAAGCGCTTCCTGGCCGTACTCGTATGAGTCGGGAAGCAAGCTCGAGCGGGACGTCGCCGAGCTGGTCGAGGCCGGTTGCACCCTGCTGTTCAATTCTCCGTTCCGAGAGGGCGATCGCTATTACAACGCGGTGTTGCTGAAGTCCTCGGCAGCCGCGTCCGGATCCGGAGCCCGCTACGACAAGCAGCATCTCGTGCCCTTCGGCGAGTACGTCCCGCTGGGAGGCTGGCTGCCGTTTCTCAAGAGGATCGCGCGAGCGGCCGGCGACTTCTCGCCGGGACCGCGCGGCGGCAATCTCGATTGGCGGGGCGAATCGCTGGGCGCTTCGATCTGCTTCGAAGTGACCTTTCCCGGTGAGGTTGCCGCCAAGGTGAGCCGCGGAGCCTCGATGCTGGTGACCGTCACCAACGACGCCTGGTACGGGGACACCTGGGCGCCCTGGCAGCATCTGCAAGCGGCCAGGTTCCGGGCCGCGGAGAATCGACGGCCGCTGCTTCGGGCGGCGATCACCGGGGTGTCCGCGGTGATCGGGCCACGCGGAGAGTTGATCGATATTCTGGGCGTCAACGAGGAAGGAGCTCTGCGCGCCTCGGTGGCCGGGAGCGACACCGATTCGCCGTATACCCGCGCTCCCTGGGCCGTGCCGGCCGCCGCGCTCGCAGTGGTCGGTTTTGCTATATTACTTTTGCTCAAAGAGGCGAGAAGGCGATGATTCCGATCGAAACTCAGCAACGAATCGACCAGCTTTCGGAGCGCCTCGAAGCGCTCAGGGGGTATCTTTGAGAACGCCGGTCTCGAAGATCAAATGGCTGGTATCGACCGCGAGATGGAAGCGCCCGGCTTCTGGGACGACCCCAAGCAGAGCTCTCCGCTGTTGCGTCGGCGGCGCAACCTCGAACGGCGCCTGAAGACCCTAGAGCGTTTACGCTCGGACGGCGACGAGCTGGCCACCTGGCAGGAACTGTTGGCGGAGGCCGGCTCCGATCCCGAGGCCGAGACGTTTCTCGAACGCCTCGATGGCGAGCTCGACGCACTCGATCTCCAGCTCAAGCTGTCGGAGCCGGACGACGAGAAGAACGCCCTCGTCGCGATTCATCCGGGAGCGGGGGGCACCGAGTCTCAGGACTGGGCGGAGATGCTCCTGCGCATGTATCTGCGCTGGGCCGAAGCCGGCGGTTTCGAGGCCCAGCTGCTGGATCGTCTCGACGGTGAAGAAGCCGGCATCAAGAGCGTCACCTTCGCGGTTCGGGGAGACTATGCCTACGGCTATCTCAAGGGAGAGAACGGCGTGCACCGGCTGGTACGGATCAGCCCGTACGACGCGCAGAGCCGGCGGCATACGTCCTTCGCCTCGGTATACGTATACCCCGAGGTGGACGAAACCGTCGAGATCCTCATCGAGGACAAGGACCTGCGCATCGACACCTATCGAGCGTCGGGCGCCGGCGGCCAGCACGTCAACAAGACCGAGTCGGCGGTGCGCATCACCCACGGTCCGACCAACATCGTGGTCTCGTGCCAGAACGAGCGCAGTCAGATCAAGAACCGGGCGACCGCGATGAAGATCCTCAAGGCCCGGCTCTACGACCTGGAGATGCAGAAGCGCCGCGAAGAGCAGGACAAGCGCGAAGACGCGAAGATGGACATCGGCTGGGGCAGCCAAATTCGCAGCTACGTGCTGCATCCCTACCGGATGGTCAAGGACCATCGGACGTCGACCGAAGTCGGTGACGCCGACCGGGTTCTCGACGGTGACATCAACCCCTTTATTCACGCGTGGTTGGAGAGTCACATCGCCGTCGAAGGCAGTGGCTCGTCCAGCAACTGATCGAACGAGACCGTGACCGATCTCCGGCTCGACTATGTTTCTCCGCTGCCTCCGATGCGCTCTGGGATCGCGGACTACAGCCGCGACCTGATTCCGGCGCTGGCGCGGGAGTGCGATCTCAGGGTGGTCGCCGTGCCTGGCCAGGAGATCACGGGTGATCTGCGTCAGAGCCTGGCGCCGGTGCCTGCGAGTGAGGTCGGTCGCGACGGACGCCTGCCGTTGTTCCAGATGGGCAACAACCGCTACCACGAGGAAGTGCAAAAGCTAGCGCTCGCGAACGCCGGCGTGGTCACGCTCCACGATGTCGTGCTGCACCATTTATTGATCGAGGCGACTCTCGCCAACGACGACTTCGAGAGCTACGCGCAGCGCCTTGCTGACGATCACGGCTGGATCGGCGAGCTGGTCGCCAAGGCGAGATACTGGGGCGAGCTGTCGAGCGCTGCCATGTTCGGTTTGCCGGTGCATCGCACTCTGGTGCGTAGGCAATGCGGCGTTCTCGTGCACAGCCGGTGGGCGGAGGAGCAGGTGTTGGAGGACAACCCTGATGTCGCGGTTCGCGTGGTGCCGATGGCCATGCCGCTCCCGGAGTCGGTTCCGGAGGCCGACGCGCGCGCTTTCCGGCAGGCCCGGGGCCTGCCCCTCGACCGTCCGCTTCTCGGATCGTTCGGTTTTCAGACTCCGATCAAGCGCACGACCGTAGCGATTCGGGCTCTGGCCGAGCCGGGCCTGGAGGATGCGCATCTGCTGATCGCCGGCGAGGTGTCCCCCAGGATCGAGCTCGACGCACTGGCCCGCGAGGTCGGAGTGACCGACCGGATCCACGTCACCGGTTTCCTTCCCTACGACGAGTTCGAGACCGCAATTTCAGCGTGCGATCTCTGTGTCAATCTGCGCTACCCGACCGCCGGCGAGACCTCGGCGTCCTTGCTGCGGGTGCTGGCCCTCGGCCGGCCCGCGGTGGTTTCGGACTACGCACAGTTTCGGGAGCTGCCCGATACGGTTGCGATCCGGGTCGCCCTGGGCGAAGACGAGGCCGCCGAGCTCGCGCGGCTGGCCGGCGAGGTCCTGCAGGCCTCCGGGACGCTGGACGCGATGGGTGATGCGGCGAGAGAGATGATCGCCACCCAGAACGACCCGGCCGCCTCGGCGCGGGAGATCGTTCGCGCGTGTCTCGAGCTTCGCGACCTGGAGCCGCCGGGCGACCGGCCGTCGCGGGTTGCCGCGCCCACGACACTGCTTTGGCGTGACTTGCCCGGAGAGATCGAGGTGTCGGGAGCCGAAGCGCCATGGGGCGAGGGCGAAAGCCGGCGTATCGGCGTCGAGCTCACCAATCGTGGCCCGGCGCGCTGGCTGGCGACAAGAGAGAAACCAGGAGGCCTGCAGCTGGGTCTCGAATGGCGCGCCGAGATCGGTGGCCCGGCGCTCGAGGAGCATTGGAAGGAAATGCCCAAATCGCTCGCGAGGGACGAACGGCAGGCTTTCTCGCTGCCCCTGCGTCGCCCCCATGGCGGGCGCTTTCTGGTCATCGAGCCCCACATCGAGAACCTCTCCGGCTTGAGCGGTCTGGGCGGACCGTCCTGGGTCGGGGACTTCTCGAAGGCGTGATTCGTGCCGTTTCGGGTGCTTTCCGGCGCGGCGCCGGGTTGGCTTCTTCTTGCCATGGGCCTGCTCGTGGTCTGTTATTCGGCGTTTTCGAGTCCGACCGCGCCGGGAGGTCCGTCGGAGGCTACCTACCGGCTCCAGGCGGAGAGTCTGGTTCGAGACGGCGATCGCGCCTACGGCGAGGCCGATCGCGCGCGCTTCGCCGCCAAGAACTGGCCGGCGATCGAGTCGGCAATCGAAACGACCGCCGAGGTGTCGGTCGCCGGCGACGCTCTTCACTTTCATCGGCCGTTGCCGTACTCGCTGGCGCTGGCCCCGTTCGTTCTGATCGCGCCGGAGCGCGGTCCTCTCCTCTTGAATCTGCTGCTCTTCGGCGGTCTCGCAATCGGTCTCGGGTTGCGGTTGGGCCGCGACGCGCCAGGGAGCGCTCCCTACTGGTCCGTGGCGCTGTTCTTTGGAACGGTCGTGTTTTCGTACGTGCGTGCGGCGTGGCCCGAGCTTTTCGTCTCAGCGCTGCTGGTCCTCGCGTACCTGCTGACCAGGGAAGGGGCGCCGCCAGAGGAGCTGCCGCAGATGGCGGCGAAGCCGTCCGGGCGCTGGAAGCCGGCCCTGAGATGGTTGACGGTGGGCTGCCTCGTCGCGGCCGCGGCGCTTCAGGGACCTCTCTACGCGGTCGCATTGATGGCGTTTCTGGTGCCCGCCTTTCGGTCGCGAAACGAGGTGGCCTGGGCGGCGGCGATCGGAGGTTTCGCCGGGGTTCTCCTCGGCGCGTGGTTGCTCGGTGGGACCTTGTTCCCGGGCGTCGCGCCCTGGCTGGCCGATACCGGCCTGCCGGTCCGGGCCGGCGACGAGATCGTCGACGTCGGCGATTGGGCGCTGCGGCTCGAGTCGGTCGAGGCGCCGCCGGTCGTCTGGGACCCCGAGCTCATGCTCTGGAACGGAGTGTATGCGTTGGTCGGGCGCCACGTGGGCGTGCTGCTGTGCTTCGTGCCGCTGGTGTTCTTCGGAGCCAGCGCCAGGTGGTCGAGCGGGCTTTTGTGGCTGGTGGCGGGTGGCGTCCTGGTCGGTTCGATCGTGCTCGATCCGTTCAACTTCGCGGGTGGGCCGGAATCTCTGGGAAATCGGCCGATGGTTCCGCTGGCGGTTCTGATGTTCTTCGCGGTTCGCGCGTCGGCAGCCGCCTGGCCCGCGATCCTCGCCGGGGCAGCGGGCATGGTGGCGGTTGCCCCGCTGTGGCTTGGTTTGACCGAGCATCCCGGTCGCCTCCGAGCGCAGGTGGCGGCCGCTTCGCTCGCCAGGGTTTTGCCCTACGAGACCAGCCAGCGCTACGCGCCGGCCAGCGGGGAGGTCTTTAGCCGTCTGATCCTGGCTCGCACTGCGAATGGGGGGTTGCTGCCTGGCTCCGGACCGAGCCACTTCGTTCTCCGCTACGGAATGAAGGGCGAGCTTATGGTCGCGTCGTCGCGGCGCCTCTCCGCGATAGAGCTCGAGTTCGGCCCGAATGCGACCAGTGAGCTCGAGCTCGAAGGCGGGACGGTTGAAAACCTACTGTTCCGGCCGGGAGGTGGCGTCACCTTCGAGGTGGCTCCGAACGAACCGCGCATTCGCCATCGCATTTGGGGTCGCGATGATAGGCATTTCTTGCACATGCTCGAGTTCTCGATGACCGGGGCGGACGGCGACCAGCCGTTTTCGGTTACCGGTGTTCCGGCCGGCGTGGCGCCGGACGGGCAGCCAGGCGGGCAGCCAGACGGTCAGATAGACGAGGAATATCGATGAACGACAACCTTGAGAACGAGCCTCATAGCTGGATCGTGCAGATGCGCCGGCGACTCGCCGAGCCCGCGCCACTCAGGATGGGGACTGGCGAACGGCGGCCGGCTGCGGTTCTGGTGCCGCTCTTCGTCAATGCCGGTCAGCTCTGGGTCTTGCTGACCAAGCGCTCGGACGACCTGCCGCAGCACGGCGGTCAGGTGGCGTTTCCCGGAGGCGGGTACGAGGTCGGGGAAGATGCCTGGGATGCGGCTCTGCGAGAGACGCGCGAAGAGATCGGTCTGCTCGAGAAGGGTGTGGCCCGTCTCGGCGAGCTGGATGACGTGGACACCTTTTCGGGGTTCAGGATCCGACCCTGCGTCGGTGCGATTCCCTATCCTTACAAGACCGAGATCAACGAGGCCGAGATCGCCGAGGTCTTCGAGGTCCCGCTGATGGCGTTCGCCGACGTGCGCGTGGCTGAAGATCGGGTGGTGACCGTGGACGGCGTCGACCGCACGTTTCGCATCTACCACGTCGGCCGGCACCGTGTCTGGGGACTGACCGCGGGCATCGTGCGGAACCTGATGGCCAGGCTGGGACTCGAAATGATCGCCCCGGGCTAGGCGAAGGTCGGTCGACACGGAGGTCGCCCGCCATATCTCGGGCCGAGTCAGTCTTGCCTGGCAATCGACCTCCGCTCTGGTCAACATCATGTAGCGGTCGACCGCCGTGTCGACCGAAAAACCAGGCTCGCACTTCGCCCGCCGGCGAGATATTCTGAACGACCGAAGACAAACAGGAGGGATTCCGATGACCGTAGCCGATGTCGCCAGCAGCGTGAACAAGATTGAAAAGCTCCTGGGAGCCGATGCCGGCGACCTGCTCAGCCATACCTGCAAAGGAATACCGAAAGACAGCCTCTCGGCTCCCGGCCCCGACCACATCGACCGGGTCTGGGCGATCTCCGATCGCAAGCCGGGCGTCCTGGTCAACCTCCACAGGCTCTTTCACCACGGCAGGCTTTCCGGGACGGGCTACCTCTCGATCCTGCCGGTCGATCAGGGCATCGAGCACTCCGGCGCCGCCTCGTTCGCGCCCAATCCGATCTACTTCGATCCCGAGAACATCGTCAAGCTCGCGATGGAGGGCGGCTGTAATGCGGTCGCGTCGACGCTCGGCGTTCTCGGCACGATGTCGCGCAAGTACGCGCACAGGATTCCGTTCATCGTCAAGCTCAACCACAACGAGCTCCTGACCTATCCGAGCACGTTCCGGCAGGTCATCTTCGCCCAGGTCGAGCAGGCCTGGGACCTCGGCGCGTCGGCGGTTGGCGCCACGATCTACTTCGGCTCCGAGGACGGCAACTCCGAGCTGGTTGAGATCGCTGAGGCTTTCTCACGCGCACACGAGCTGGGCATGGCGACGATCCTCTGGTGCTACCTCCGCAACCCAGGCTTCAAGAAAGACGGCGTCGACTATCACGCGGCGGCCGACCTCACCGGCCAGGCCAATCACATCGGCGCCACCATCGAAGCCGACATCGTCAAGCAGAAGCTGCCGACCAACAATGGCGGCTATCCGGCCGTCGGCTTCGGCAAAACGCACAAGCTCGTCTATTCCGACCTAGCGCCGGAGCACCCCATCGATTGGGTGCGCTGGCAGGTCGCCAACTGCTACATGGGTCGCGTTGGTCTGATCAACTCGGGTGGCGCCTCCGGCGGCGGCAGCGACCTCGCAGAGGCCGTGCGCACCGCCGTTCTCAACAAACGTGGTGGGGGCACCGGGTTGATTTCCGGCCGGAAGGCGTTTCAGAAGCCGATGTCGGACGGTGTGGAGCTGCTGAACGCGATCCAGGATGTCTATCTCTGCCCCGACGTCACCATCGCGTAGTCGGTCGATTCGGGGCCGTCTACGGCGTTACTCGACCTCGGCGCTCGTCGACGTACAAGTCCGTACGCCTACCTCGCGCCTCGGCCGAGATGCCTTGTAGCCGACCCCGACTCGACCGACTCAGCCGGATCGACTCGATGCGGGCTCGAACAGGGCCTGAATCTCGTCGAGCCGTGCTTCGGCATCGCGCTCGCCGGTGGCGATGAGCTCACGCAGGTAGTCGCTCTGGAACATCAACAGGCTCAGGAAGTCCGGGCTTCGGGTCTGCTTGGTACCCCAGCCGCGGGTGAAGAACCGGAAGGCGGGCGGTAGCTTGACCTCGAAATCGGCGGCCATTCGGCCGAGGTCTCTGGACGGGCGAAGCACCAGGGTTCGAATCGGTCGCAGGTTGCCGTAGTGGCGCTGGGCCAGGTGCTCGAGCATGAGGTTGATCCGGTCCAGGTTGGCGGCGTCTTGGTCGATAGCGTCGAGGAAAGCGGCGTTGAGCATGGTCCCGGCGACCTGGGCGGGGGGAGGGTAGCCCGAGAAGGTCGGCTCGCTGGCCTCGGCAGCGCTCTTGAGCTGCCGGGTCGCGATCGCCAGAATCCGGTCCGCCCCGAGATGGATCGCGGGAGCCAGCGGTGCCGCGAGTCGGATGCCTCCGTCCCCATACCAGCTGCCGTCGATCTCGACCGCCGGAAACATGAGCGGCAGGGCCGCGGACGCCATAACGTGCGCGACCCGGATTCTGGTCCGCATTCCGACGCGTCGCGGTCGCTCCCAGCCGTCGAAATCACGGCCCTGTACCCAGGTCACGGTCTGGCCGGTCGAGTACTTGAGGGTGGACAGGGCGAGGGCTTTCAGTTTGCCGCTCGCCAGGTTGGCCTCGATCCCCGCGAGCTCGCCGTCCGCGGTGTCGAGCGCGGTTCGCAGCAGCTCACGCAGCGGGGAGACATCGAGGATGCTCTCCGGCTCCGGCACCGCGCGGGTCCCGCCGGAGAACAGGCGCAAGCCCCAGCGCGCGATATTGGCAAGCAGCGGTACCGTACCGACGCGATAGATCTTGTCGGGATCCAGATTCGCCCAGAGGCGCTCGAGTCCGTCGACGGCTTCGCTCAGCGAACCCTGGTGGGCGGCCAGGTAGACGGCATTGATCGCACCCGCCGAAACACCCGTGATGATTGGCAGCCGAGCGTCGGGCATGTTCCGCGCGAGGCACTTGAGAAATCCCACCTGGTAAGCGGCGCGCGCGCCTCCGCCGGTCAGAACCAGCGCCACGTCGCGATCGGAACCGGCCGTCGCGTGAGCGTCCGGTGCGCGCCCTTCCTGGCTGATCGTAGTGGTCTCGCTTGGATCGCCGAGCATGATTCGTCAACCATAGTACGAGACAAAGCGGTATTTCATTTCCGATAGACTTCGATTCCGATGCGCCTGGGAGAAGTGAACCTGCATGTGATCCGCGACGGCGGCTTTCGTCTCGACGGGGGCGCAATGTTCGGCGTGGTGCCGAAGGTCCTTTGGGAGACCCGGGCCCGGGCAGACGATCGCAACCGCATCCGGATGAGCACAAACTGCCTTCTGGTCGAGACGTCGGACGGGCTGGTCCTGATCGATTCCGGTCTCGGCGACAAGAACGACGAGAAATTCCGCGACATCTTCGGAATGAAAGACGACGATTCTCGTCTCCCGGAAGCTATTAGCGGCAAAGGTTTTTCGCTGGAAGAGGTCCGTCACGTCCTCTCGACTCACCTGCACTTCGACCATTGTGGTTGGAATACGCGCTACGACGGCGAGAAGATCGTGCCGACGTTTCCCAACGCCACCTACTGGCTCGAGCGCAGCGAGGTAGCTCACGCCCGCAATCCGACGCAGCGGGATCGGGCGAGTTACGACGCGCGGAACTGGGAACCTCTATTCGAGGCCGGTGTGGCTCGAGAATTCGACGACGCCGCCGAGCCGGTGCCGGGAGTGCGGGCGGTCAAGGCTCGCGGGCACAATGCGGACATGTGCGTGGTCACGATCGAGTCGGGCGGCGAGAACGCGGTCTTCTGGGCCGATCTCGTGCCCACGATCCATCATGTTCCCTATCCGTGGATCATGGGCTACGATCTCTATCCGCTGGAGACCCTGGCCAACAAGCAGGAGTGGCTGCCGCGAGCGCATGCCGGCGAGTGGACGTGCTTCTTCGAGCACGATCCGGAGGTCGCCTGCGGCAAGCTGGTCGAATCCGCCCGGGGCAAGCTGACTGTGGAACCGATTGCGATCTGAGGAGGTCGAGTGGCTGAAGAGAAAGACCTGGTAGTGATCGGTAGCGGCCCCGGCGGGTACGTCGGTGCCATCCGCGCGGCGCAGCTGGGCTTGAATGTGGCGGTGGTGGAGAGAGATCCCAAGTTCGGCGGTACCTGTCTCCATCGCGGCTGCATCCCGACCAAAGCGCTCCTCCACACGGCCACGGTTCTGGACCAGGCTCGGGATGCGGAGAAATTCGGCGTCGTGGTGCCGAGTGCCAGTCTCGATCTGGCCAAGGCCCAAAGCTACAAACAGGGCGTGGTCGACAAGAACGCCGGCGGTATCGAGTTTCTGTTCAAGAAGAACAAGATTGAAGGTATTCACGGTCACGGTCGGGTGATCGCTAGGAACCGGGTCGAAGTGCGGGCCTCAGACGGCTCGACCCGAGAGCTCAGCACCCGCTTCATCATGATCGCCACCGGCTCGGTGCCGCGGGAAGTTCCGATGGCGCCGACCGACGGCGGGCGCGTGGTGAACTCGGATCACATTCTGAACGTCGGTTCAGTTCCCGGCTCACTGGTGGTGATCGGCTCGGGCGCGGTGGGAAGCGAGTTCGCCTCGATCTTCAGGTCCTTCGGCTCCGAGGTGACGCTCGTCGAGATGCTGCCGAGGGTCCTGCCCCTCGAAGATGAAGAGGTTTCAAAAGAGCTGGCGCGATCGTTCAAGAAGCGGGGCATCCGAATTGACTTGGACACCAAGCTGGTCGGCACGGAGCGCGGGCCGCAAGGACTCTCAGTGTCGCTGGAAAAGAATGGAAAGCTGGAATCTCGGTCTGCCGACATGCTTCTGGTGGCGATCGGTCGGGCACCTGTGACCGACAAGGTCGGGCTCGAGGAGGCCGGGGTAGATCTCGATCGGGGCTACGTTCGTGTCAACGAGATGATGCAGTCGAGCGTGCCGAGCATCTACGCAATCGGTGATGTCGTACCGACGCCCTGGCTGGCTCATGTCGCTTCGGCCGAGGGAATCCTGGCGGCCGAGCACATGGCGGGCGAGCCGGTCCGGCCGATCAACTACGACCAAGTTCCTTCGGTAACCTATTGCGAGCCCGAGGTGGGCAGCGTCGGTTTGACCGAGGCGAAGGCGCGCGAGCGCGGCTACGACGTCGCGGTCGGGAAGTTTCCGTTCTCCGCCTCCGGCAAGGCGGCGATCGAAGGGAAAACGGCGGGCTTCGTCAAAGTCGTTCGTGAGACCCGCTACGACGAGCTCCTGGGGGTGCACATCATCGGGCCCAAGGCCACGGACCTGATCGCCGAGGCCTGCGTGGCGCTCAAGATCGAGTCCACGACCGAAGAGCTGTTCCGGACGATTCACGCTCATCCGACCCTGTCGGAAGCGATGGCCGAAGCCGCGCATGCGGCGGTCGGCCATCCGATTCACATCTAGTGGCCGGTAACGCTCGAAGCGATACTAGATGGCCGAGCCATTCGTCGTCGAGGTCAAGGCGCGCCGACGCAGTCATAGCGGTGCCTATGTCGAGGAGGCGCAACGTAGAGATCGGCGACCAGGGCCGGGCAGGTAGTATCGGTTTGGGTGTTGCAGGCCACTGGCACTCGAAAGATTACAGAGCTTTAGGATAGGGAGAACGTATGGCAACCGAAGTCATCATGCCGCAGATGGGTGAGTCGATCGCCGAAGGCACGATCACCCGCTGGCTGGTAAAAGTCGGCGACAAGGTCGAGCGCGACCAGCCGCTGTTCGAGATATCGACCGACAAGGTGGACGCTGAAATTCCCAGCCCGGGGAACGGCGTTCTGCTCGAAGTGAGATTCGAGGAAGGCGCGACCGTGCCGGTGAACGAAGTCGTGGCTCTCTTGGGAGCGCCCGGAGAGGCACCCGCGCCAGCGGCCGCTCCGGCGGCTCCGTCACCCGCGGTTGCGCCTGAGCCACCGGCGGACAAGGAGCACTCGTCGCAGGCCCAGACCCGAGATGACGACTCGGCGGCGGGCCAAGCGGTCGCCTCCGATACCGATCGAGTTCGACAGTTCTCGAGCCCGGTGGTTCGCAAGATGGCCACCGAGGCCGGGATCGAGCTGTCCAGTGTGAAAGGCACCGGCATCCACGGCCGAGTCACCAAACGCGACCTCGAGCAGTATCTCGAGGGCGACGCCCCGACGCCCGCCGAGACCGGGGCGCCGGGAGGTGCTGCGCCGGCGCGTGAGGCCCAGGTAGTGGAGGCGATGCCGCCGATGGCGGCGGTGTCCTCGGCCGTCGCGCGAGATGCCGGCACCTTCTCGATCTCTCCCTACCGGGAGGGCGAGAATGTCGAGATCGTGCCGATGACCAAGATCCGGCAGATCACGTCGGCGCACATGACCTACTCCAAGGCCACCTCGGCCCACGTCACCACCGTCTTTCACATGGATCTGGCCCGAGTGGCTCGAGCGCGCGATCAGGCCAAGGCAGGTTTCGCGCAGGCCCACGGCACCAAGTTGACCTATATGCCGTTCATCTTCAAGGCCGTCGCGAGCGCACTCAAGGCCAATCCCAAACTCAACGCCTCTATCGACGGCACCAATATTGTTTTCAAGAAGGACATCAACCTTGGAATGGCGGTGGCGCTCGACTGGGGCTTGATCGTCCCGGTGATTCCAAATGCCGACCAGTTGAACCTGGTTGGTCTCGCCAAGCAGGCGAACGACTTGGCGGCCCGCGCTCGCGGCAAGAAGCTGCAACCGCACGAAGTCCAGGGTGGAACCTTCACGGTTACGAATCCAGGCGTCTTCGGCACTCTCTTCGGTACGCCCATCATCAATCAGCCGCAGGTGGCGATCCTGGGGTTGGGCGTCATCGAAAAGCGACCGGTCGTGGACACCGACCGCGACGGTAACGACATCATCGCGATCAAGCCGATGTCCTACTTTGCGATCACCTACGATCACCGGCTGGTGGACGGCGCCGACGCGGATCACTTCATGAACGACGTCAAGCGCACGCTCACCCAGGAGAACTGGAGCGAGCTGGATCCGTTCATCTAGCGCGAAAGAAGCGGGCGCGGGCGCGTCCCCAAGCTAAACGGTAGCGTCGGAGTCCGCGGAGAGGATCTCCTCGGGACGAAAGCGCGCCGAGGGATCGACTTGGACCCTCCGGACAAAAGCCGCGGTCCTGCGAATCAATTTGGCGCCCGCGGCTCGGACCTGGAGTGCTTGTCCGAGGAACGCGAGGGCGGCTCTGGCCTCGGGTTGGACGCCCAGGGCCTGCAGGATCGGAATCGCTTCGGTGAGGCGCTCCTGCGCCTGGTCGAGGTCGCCGCGGTCGAACAAAACCTGCGCAAGATCCAGCGAGGCGAGCGCGACGTCGATTCCGATCTCGAGCTCGATGAACTCGGTGCGGGCCGTGGCGAAACAGTCTTCGGCGGTATTCGACTCGCCTAGCGCATAGGCAAGACGGCCTTCGAGCCAGCGAAATCGGACCTGGTTGAGATGGCCACCCTGTTCGGTGTGCAATCTGCGAAGCTCGTCAATGTGCTGCTTCGCTTCCTCGGGCCGACCCGACTCGACCAGAGCCAGCACGAGGTTGTGGAGGGCGATGGTCTGCCGCCGTGGGTCGCGGGCTGGATCCAGCAGTTCGATCGACCGGTGAAGCAGCTCGATCACGGCTTCGGGCTCCTGAAGCTTGGCGTGAGTGAAGGCCTTCTTGAGCTGGACTCGGCCCACCATATGCCGGTCTCCAAGCTTCGAGTGGAGGGTCTCGAGCTCGTCGTACACCTTGAGGGCTTCGTGGCTGCGCCGTCTGGCTGTGAGCAGGCTGCCGAGCGAGCTGAGGAACTTTGCCTTTTCGGTCGGATCGCCGGTGCCTTCGTCGAGGTGTGCTCGGGCCGTTCTGAGGGCTCGCTCCGCGGCTTCGTAGTCGGAGGTTTCGCGAAAGGCTCTGGCCGCAAGCGTGCTGGCTCGCGCCTTGGCGTCCGCTATGTTGGCGGCGCCGTACACCGACACCTCGAGATGCTCGGCGATCTGCTGAGCGACGTTGGCCAGATTGACGGCGGCCGCGGCGTCGTCGAAGAGAGTGTCTTCGAGGCTGGTGAGGACCGCGTCGCACAAGGACAGGGTCTGAAAGCTCGGGTTGTTGCGAACCAGCATCTGTTGTTGCTGTGGAGCGAGACGCAGCAGCTCGAGACAGCGGGCCGCGGCGGCGTCCTTCTCGCGCAACAGTTGGCTATAGGTGGCAGCTGCCTTCTCGCGTGCACGGTCGAAAGCCCGCTCATAGGCTTCAGGCGGTGGCACCGGAGCGCTCCGGCCGGTGATCACGACGTCCCAGAGGCGAGTCGTCTCTTCGGTACAGCTCGAGCAGCCTGCGACCAGGTGGCGAACGATGTCCCGATTCTCGATCGGCGAGAGGTCTCCAGACATGAACCGTTCGAGGCTGGTGGTAGAAGGGTGCATATCAGGCTCTCCCTCGGGGTGTCGCCAAGAGTTTCTTGCTCAATGCCGCCACGCAGCGCTCGAGGATCTTGTAGATTCCATTGCGACTGTAGCCGAGACGGTCTGCTAGCTCGATGGGTCGATAGTCCGATCGGTACCGAAGCGAAAGCAGGGCTCGGCAGTTTGCGGGCAGCTCACCGACCCGCCGCAGCACGTCGTGGAGGAAGACGCGGTGCTCCTGGCTGGGCCGGGTCGGTTGGGCCAACGCGTCCAGCAAGGCCGTGTCCATGACTCGGTAAAACTGCCTTCGACGCTCGCGCCAGTACACGAGACAGCGGTTGCGCAGCGCTCCCTGCAGCCAGCGCTCCGGCTCGGACCCTTCAGGCCTCCTGCGGAGCAGGAGTAGGAAGGTGTCCTGGAGCAGGTCTTCTGCGTCCTGGGCAGGAATGCGGAAGCGGGACAGAAGACCGCGGGATTCCATCCGGAATCGGTCCAAGAGATCCTTGGCGCGAGCGTCCGTGAGATCCGTCGATAGATCCATTCTGCCACCGGAATACTGCCGCTAAGGATAGCATTCGGAGGAGGTCGTGTCCAACGGACACACGAAGCTGCACGGGCCGAGACACGGCTCGCCCGCGCAGCTTCTTGCGGATTTCGTACTGTTGGGGCGTCAGTCTTCGATATGAGGCCCGTCGGCAGCCCAGGTGACTCCGAGCTTTTGGAGGAGGTTCGCGAGACTGCTGTCGAAGAGTCTGATGAATCGGGACACGCGGCCCTCAATCTGTTCGTCGATGGTCGCGCCCCGATCGAAGGCGGCGGCAGGTGCGGCGGGGACGACGAAGCAGACCAACGTCAGCAGGATCGCTCCCAGGATGCGGCGGTTGTTGCGGAGGCTTTTCATGGTGGAACCCCTGTCAAAGACGGCTCGAACTGGCCTCCAGTGACCTGATTCGTCCGCCTCTACCTGTGAGTTGCCGCCCGAGTCTCGATTTCGGACAAACTTTCTGAGTTTTTCCGGGGAGTACAATGAAAGGGTGAACAAGGCAGCGTCGGCAAGGCCTCTGAAGTGGGCTTTCTTGGGCCGGTTGAGCTACGGTGAGGGCGTTGCGTTGCAGGAACGGGTGCGAGCCGCGGTGCAGGCCGGATCGGAGGTCGACCATCTCCTGATGCTCGAGCACTCTCCGGTCTATACGCTCGGTCGCTCTGCCCGCCGGGACGATCTGCTGCTCGATGACGTAGCAAGGCAGAACCTGGGTATCGACGTGGAGGAGAGTGATCGCGGCGGGCAGGTCACCTACCACGGTCCGGGCCAGCTCGTCGGCTATCCGATTCTGAATCTGAACCCGGATCGGCGCGATGTCCGTCGATATGTGCGTCATCTCCAGACGGTACTGGTGCGAACGCTGGCCAGCTATGGCATTGAGGGCAGGGGCGGCGCCGAGACCGCCGAGATAGGGGTCTGGGTCGGATCGGCCAAGATCGCGTCGATCGGGATCCACTTGAGCCGCTGGGTGACGACCCACGGCTTTGCGCTCAATGTGGCCACGGACCTGGCGCATTTCGACGGCATCGTCCCTTGCGGGTTGGAAAGCGTCCGGATGACCTCGATAGCCCTGGAAAAGGGAATCTCTCCGGGCCTCGAAGACGTCGCTCGCGTCTGCGCGCGCGAGTTCGCTGCGGTCTTTCAAACCACTCTCGAGTCCGCGGCGGCCGGGGTCGCCAGCTCATGGGCTTCGGCTGGCTGAGCCACACAGCCGACACCGGCATCGAGCTATGGGCGGGTAGCCTGTCGGAGATTTTCGTCGAAGCGGTACGGGCGCTGACCCAAACGGTGGTTGACTTATCTGCGGTCGAGCCGCGGGAGACGGCGAGGGTCGTGTGCGCCGCCGGTGCTTTGGACCTGCTTCTGGTGACGTTTCTCGAGGAGCTACTCTACGAGTTCGAGGTGCGGGGCAGGGTCTTCGCCGAGGCGGATGTGAACCTCGCGAAGGCCGACGGATCCTGGCGGTTGGATGCGATTCTTCGCGGAGAGCGCTACGACGTCCAAAGACACGGTCTCAAAGTCCCAATCAAGGGCGTTACCTACCACGGGCTCGAGCTCGTCGAGACCGGTGCGGGTTGGCGAGGTCGAGTGGTGTTCGACATCTGATGTCGCGGCAGAAAACTCCAATTCGGCTCGAGCGAATAGACGACTGCCGTTGGCGTCTGCCCCGAACCGGGGGCATGCGCGTCGATGGCATCGTCTATTCGAGCCCCGAGATGATCGAGGATCTGCGCGGCGATCCCGCGCTCGAGCAGGTCGCGAACGTGGCCCACCTGCCGGGCATCGTGGGCGCGTCGTTGGCGATGCCGGACATTCACTGGGGGTACGGGTTCCCGATCGGCGGAGTCGCCGCCTTTGACGCTGATCATGGCGTCATTTCCCCGGGTGGTGTCGGCTACGACATCAACTGCGGCGTCCGGCTGCTGCGCACAAACCTGGCTCGCGAGGATGTGGAGAGCCGGCGAGATCGCCTCGTCGAAGACTTGTTTCGAACGATACCGACAGGGGTCGGCGCGGCTCACCGGCGATTCCGGCTGGCGCCGAAGGACATCCGAGGTGTCCTGGCCGGCGGCGCGCGTTGGGCGGTCGAGCGGGGCTGGGGTTCGACCGGCGACCTCGAGATGCTGGAGGAGAGCGGGTGCATCGAAGCCGCCCGGCCGGAGCTGGTGTCCGCACGGGCGCTCGAACGGGGGCGCGCACAGCTCGGCACGCTCGGGTCCGGGAATCACTTCGCCGAGGTGCAGTTCGTCGATCAAGTCCTCGACGAGAAGGCCGCCGCCGCGCTCGGGCTGGCATTGGGCCGGGTCACCGTGACCCTCCACACCGGCTCGCGCGGTCTAGGTCATCAGGTCTGCACGGACTATCTCAAGTCGATGCTCGAAGCCGCGAGTCGTCACGGCATCCGGTTGCCCGACCGTCAGCTGTGTTGCGCGCCGCTGTCCTCCGACGCCGGGCGCAGCTACCTGGGGGCGATGTCGGCTGCGGCCAACTTCGCCTTCGGCAACCGGCAAGTAATGACCGAGTTGACTCGGCGATCTCTCGAGCGGGTGTTTGCCGGTGCCGAAGCCCACGTCGTCTACGACGTGTGCCACAACATCGCGAAGTTCGAGACGTTCGAGATCGACGGCCGCCGCCGGCGGGTGTGCGTGCACCGAAAAGGTGCGACTCGAGCCTATCCTCCCGGTCACGAGGCGACACCGGCGCCGTACCGCGATTTCGGCCAGCCGGTCCTGATTCCCGGGGACATGGGCCGCTACTCGTTCGTCCTGGTCGGCACCGAGCTGGCGTACCGCCAGACCTTCGGCTCGACCTGCCACGGGGCCGGGCGCCGGTTGAGCCGCAAGAAGGCCAAGCAGGCGGCTCGCGGGCGCGATCTGCTCGGCGAGTTGGCGGAGCGCGGGGTGGCCATACGGGCGGCCGGCATGGGCACGGTGGCCGAGGAAATGCCTGAGGCGTACAAGGATGTGGCCGAAGTGGTGGCGGTGGTAGCGGCGGCCGGTTTGAGCAAGATCGTCGCCCGTTTGCGCCCGCTCGCAGTGATCAAGGGCTGAGCTGACCGCCCAGAGGAAGCCGCTCGAGCCTCGATGAGCGACGGACAGGGCTTTCCCGCAGCCGCCGGACGTCGCGATAAACTCGAGAGTCAGATGGACGGACTGGTTCAGATAGGCGCCGAAGTGTCGACTCGGGCGTCGGGGCGCGAAGCCGTGCGCGGCCCCCGGCCGCCGTGGCTTCGGATCCGGCTATCGACTCCCGAGACCTACCACGATGTCCGGAGGCTGGTGGAGGGCCTGAACCTCAACACGGTCTGCCAAGAGGCACGCTGTCCCAACATCTACGAATGTTGGGGCGAGCACGGCACCGCGACGTTCATGATTCTCGGTGATGTCTGCACTCGGAGCTGCGGGTTCTGCTCGGTGACGACCGGCCGACCCAGCCCGGGCGTGGATCCCGATGAACCGGCTCACGTTGCCAAAGCGGTAAGAGTGATGGGAATTCGGCACGCGGTGATCACATCGGTGGACCGGGACGATCTGGCCGATGGCGGCGCGGGGCACTTCGCGGATGTGATTCGCGCGATCCACGCCGATCCAGCCGGTACCGCCGTCGAGGTTCTGACGCCCGACTTTCGAGGTGTTCCCGACGCGCTCGATGTCGTGCTGGCGGAAGGCCCGGAGGTCTTTTCGCACAATGTCGAGACCGTGCCGAGGATGTACCGTTCGGCGCGGCCAGGGAGCAGCTACCGGCGCTCCCTGGATCTGCTCTCGAGTGCTGCTCGTTGCCGCGATCGAGGCGGCTACCGCGGCCGGGTCAAGACCGGGATCATGGTCGGCATCGGCGAGACTCCGGGCGAAGTGCTCGCGACCCTCTCGGACATCCGGCAGGCCGGGGTCGAGATCCTGACCATTGGCCAGTACATGCAACCGACGGCCAAGCATCTAGAAGTCGATCGCTGGGTGCATCCGGACGAGTTCGCGGCCTATCGAGAGCACGCCATGGGTCTGGGCTTTAGGCACTGCGAATCCGGCCCCCTGGTGCGCAGCAGCTATCACGCGCACAAGCACGTGGCCGGCGCCGACGGCGCCGCGAGCCCCGCCACGAGCCAGTGAGCCCCGAGCGGATGCCGCCGGGACTGCTCAACCTCGACGATTACGAGCGCGAGGCCGAGCGCAGGCTGGATCGGCCGGTCTACGACTACTACGCCGGCGGATCTTGGGACGAGATCACCCTCAGAGAGAACCACCGGGCGTTCGACCGGATTTCTCTGAACTACCGGGTCTTGCGGGACGTCTCCGAGCGCGATCTCGGCACCACGGTTCTCGGCTCGAAGATCAATCTTCCGATTCTTGTGGCTCCGACCGCTTTCCAAGCGATGGCGAATCCGGAGGGCGAAGTCGCTACGGTGCGGGCTGCGGGCCGCTTCGGCACGATCATGATCGTGTCCACGTTGTCGAATCGCTCGGTGGAGGCGATCACCGCGGCCGCAACCTCGCCGGTCTGGTTTCAGCTTTACGTCTATCGCGACCGGGCGGCCACCCGGGCGCTGATCGAAAGGGCCGCGGCCGCCGGCTGTCGGGCGATCGTGCTGACGGTCGACGCCCAGGTCTGGGGAGAGCGCGAACGGGACGCCCGGAATCGGTTTCGGCTGCCCGACGGATTGAGGATGAGCAACCTCTTCGCGGACAAAGAGGACTTTCCGGCCGATGTCGCCGGATCGGGCCTCGCCGCCTACGTCGCCTCGATGTTCGATGCCTCGCTGTCCTGGGCGGACCTCGAGTGGGTTCGATCGGTCAGCCGGTTGCCGCTCCTCATCAAGGGAATCGTCCATCCCGAAGACGCGCGTCTGGCGGTCGAGCACGGCGTTGACGGGATCATTGTCTCGAACCACGGCGGGCGACAGGTAGACACCGCGCCCGCGACCATCGAGGTGCTGGCGGGGGTGTGTGAGGCGGTCGACGGTCGCATCGAGGTGCATCTCGATGGCGGCATCCGGCGTGGCTCGGACGTGGTCAAGGCCCTGGCTCTGGGAGCCCGAGCCGTCGCCATTGGCCGGCCGGCGCTATGGGGGCTGGCGGTCGATGGCCAGGCCGGCGTCGAGGCGGTACTCGAGATCCTCCGTCGCGAGCTGGATGCCGTCATGGGGCTGTGCGGCGCCACTCGGGTGGAGGAGCTCGGGCCGGATCTGATCACGCCATCTTCCGGCGGCCGCCCCGGAGCGGATAGATCCGAGAGCTGACTGACTGCGGTGGCGCCGAACCCTCGGGTTGCGGCTCCAATCTCACCACCGATACAATCCCGCAGGCGTCGGAGTTCACGGAGCGACCTCGAAACCGGCCTTTCGCCACGTGCATCCGACGACCGCTGCCAAGCGAACACCCTCGAGGGAATTGATGAATCAAGCAGAGGTACGCATACGGGCGCTGGAAGACACCGACATTGGTGACATCACGGCCCTCGACGAAAAGCTCGGCGGGAAGTACCGACCCGAGGTCTGGGAGCGCCGCCTCGGCTACTACATGCGGCGAGATCCGGACTCATCGTCCGTGGCGGAGGCTGACGGCCGCGTGGTCGGCTTCATGCTCGGCGAGGTTCGCTCCGGTGAGTTCGGCCTCGAAGAGCCGACCGGGTGGATCGAAGTCCTGGGCGTTGATCCCGACTATCGCGGCAGTGCCGTGGGGCGCCGCCTGGCCGAGCGTGTGCTCGAGAGCTTTCGCGCTCGCGGAGCGACTCACGTCCGCACGTTGGTGGACGAAGAGATGGCCGGGATCGGCGATTTCTTCGTGGCGCTGGGGTTCGAACCGGCACCGATGCGCCCGTTCGTCAAGAGGTTCTAGATTTTCCGGCGACGTGAGTCGCCGGTGCCCAACGGAAACGGAAACAAGCATGTCTACCCGCCAAGTCGAACTCCCGAAGAAATACCACCAGGCGATCGTCAAATGGAGCGAGCGCTTTCTCCCCGACTACGACTTCTTGATCGAGAACTGGGATCGATTTTTCCCTCGTGACCCCGAGTTTCGGCTGTGCGCCTACCGAGAGCTCGGAATGTGCACCAAGATCGAATGCGGCGATATGGAGGGCAAGCCCAAGTTCGACGAGGCCGGCAAGATGCACCCCAAGCAGGCCGGACACCTGCTCGGCGCGATTCGCGCCCAGGCGTCCACCGAGTTCGGCTCGATCCAACAGCATCAGCTCACCCTCGCGCGTGCGCAGGACGAGGAGGAGCAGGTCTGGATCCTGCGGATGATGGCCGAGGAGCTTCGCCACGGCTACCAGATGATCCACCTGATGCTCGAGGACGACTGGAGCGCGGTGTCCGACCATTCCGAGGACGACATGGTGGAGCAGATCCTCTCGATGCGCACCGGCTCGCACATTCTCGGCGCCTTCAACATCGATTTTGATTCGTTCGTGGACAACGTCACGTTCTGTGCGCTGATCGACCGAGTCGGCAAGTTCCAGCTGGCAATGCAAAAGGTCAGCTCTTACCAGCCGATGGCCGAGAGCATGCCGCAGATGTTGCGCGAAGAGGCCTTCCATCTGGCCGCGGGCGTGGTACCGCTTCGCCGCTACATGGAGAAGGCGGCTCAAGGCTCGTTTTGCGTCAGCACCAGCGACATCCAGAAAGCCTTCAACAAGTGGTTCCCGCGGGGCCTCGAGATGTTCGGCGACGAACGAGGTGGAGGCACCAACGTTCGCTTTGGTCTGAAGCCGATGAAAAACGCCGAGGCGCAACAGGCCTACATCGAAGAAGTCGAAAAGGTCGTCCGGGACCTCAATGTCCGTTTCGTGCGAGCCCGGCTGCCCGAGCTTTCCCCAGCGGAAGCTCAAGGCGTGCTCGAGCAGCTTCTCACCGACCACGGTGCTGTGCGAGGCATCTCCCACGAAGATCTCGTGCACATGCCGGATTCGGGTTTCTTCCGGCGCCGAGGGGTTCCGGCGTTTGAGCTGATCGGCTGGGACGGCGAGAGCTTCGCCGAGCTCGACGACTATCTGGCGCACCTGTCGCGGCATCTGCCCGACGCCTACCGTGCTGGTCGCGACTTCAGCCAGTACGTCGAAGCGCTGACCAGGGTGCACTCGGGAGAGACCACCGCCGCCGAGGCGTCTCAGGAGATGCCGGTGCTCACCAGAGTGGGCGGCGTGTGCCCATGTTCGAAGTCGGTCCGTTGGGTGGCCGGTAACGGTTCCAACGGGGCCGACGATCGGGGCTCGGCCGACGGCGTCCCGGCTTCCACTCTCTGAGGCGAAGCCCCGCGTTGAGCATCTTCAGCCGGCTGCTCGTAGCCACTCTTCCTCTGGTGCCGCGGTTTCTCGTCGGCCGGGTAGCCAAGCGCTATGTAGCCGGCGAAACCCGTGCGGAAGCCCTGGCCACAGTCCGGGGGCTCAATGCCACCGGCGTCTGCGCGACCCTGGATCTCCTCGGCGAAGAGGTCTCGGAGCGTTCCAAGGCGGAAGCGGCAGTGGTCGAGTACATCAGGCTTTTCGAGGAGATCGAACAGGAAAAACTCGACGCCAACGTGTCGATCAAGCTGACGCTTCTCGGCTTGAAGATCGACGAGGGATTCTGTCGGGAGAACGTCGGCCGGATCGCCTCGGCGGCTTCCGAGTCGGGCAACTTCGTGCGCATCGATATGGAGGACTCCTCCTGCACCGACGCGACCCTGCGCATCTACCGGGCGGTGCACGGTGAGTACGGCAATCTGGGCGTGGTCTTTCAGGCCTATATGCGGCGGACCTTGGACGACATCGCCGAGCTCCCGGAGGAGCGGCCCAATGTCCGCCTGTGCAAGGGCATCTACATTGAGCCGCGCAAGTTGGCTTGGAAGGGATACGAGACGGTACGCGCCAATTTTGCGGCAGCACTCGAGAAACTCCTGGACCGTGGCATTTTCGTGGGTATCGCAACCCACGATGAGCATCTGGCATGCGAAGCGGAGATTCTCATCGACCGCCTCGCGCTGACCCCCGATCGCTACGAATTTCAGATGCTCCTGGGTGTCGACGAGGAGCTGCGCTCGATCCTCCTGGAGCGGGGTCACCGCCTGCGCGTGTACGTTCCGTACGGCGGCGACTGGTATCCGTATTCGATCCGGCGACTCCGAGAGAATCCGGAGGTCGCGCGGCACGTGATTCGGGCGACGCTCGGGCTCGGCCCAGCCCGCGGCTGATTGGGTTGGCGGGGAGCCCTGACCATTGAAGGTGCTCTTGCTGCAGGTTCGCGGCCATGCCAAGGCCGAGGCGCAGGAGATTGTCTGCTTCGAGGAGGCACTGGGCGATTACGCGGAGAACCTCGATCGCCACAACCTGGTGTCCGAGCCCAGGCTCCGGTGGTCCGACCTCGATGGCGTCGATTTGCTCCTATTGGGAGGCGCCGGGGCTCATACGGTAACCCGCGAGTATGAGTTCACCCCCTACTTGAACGAGGCCCTGGAGCGCTGGATTGAAAGTGGCCGCACGTTCTTTGGCTCCTGTTACGGACACCACGTGATGGCCAAGCTCTATGGAGCTGAGGTGATCGAGGATCCCGCGACCGAGGAAGTGGGCACCTTCGAGGTGAGGCTGACCGAGGCCGGATGCAACGACCCGGTGTTTTCGGGACTTCCGGCGAGGTTTCCGGCGCAGCTAGGACACCACGACCGCGTGGCCGGGCTGCCGGAACGGCTTCTCGAACTGGCCGACTCGAAGCGCTGCCGCAACCAGGCGCTTCGGGTCAAAGGCCGACCGGCCTACAGCACCCAGTTCCACCCGGAGCTCTCGCTGGCTCGGATGCGCGATCGCCTGATGATGTATCGAGACGGCTACCTGGGCTCGGACGTGACCTTGAACGGCTTGCTCGAGACCCTACGACCGTCGCCGGACTCCGGCCGGCTCCTGCGGCGCTTCGTGGAAACCTATTTTTGAGGCGGTTGCTCGCGCCTCAAGGCGACGACCTTCCGGCCCTGCTTTCCTGACCCGCCGTCGACGCAAGCCCGCGCCGCCTCGGCATCCTCCCGGTACCGGCGCGCGATCGTGATTGCCCCGGCACGCTCCGCTCTTTCGGCCGCGAGCTCGAGCCAAGGCCGTGCCGCGGCCGCCTCTCCCGCCGCCAGAAAGTGGAAAGCCAGCTCCTCGGCGACGGCTTCGGGATCGACAGCATGATGCTTGGCCAGAGCGCGCGCGGCTTCGCCGTGCATCAGCCGCTTTCGCAGGGGGTTGATCCGATCCAGGATCGACGCCCGGATCGCGCGATGGGAGAACTCGAAGAAACCGCGGCGGGCTCCGCGTGCCCAGAGCACGATGTCCCGTTCGGGCTCCGACTGGGACCACGATCGGGGGAACTGCCGGATCAGCCAGCGTTCGAGCGAGAGCTCGACCGCCGTCTCGACCACTGCCAGATGCTCGTCGGCCGCCGCGGTGAGCACCTCCACGTCGAACTGATGTCCGAGAATCGCAGCCAGTGACATCAACCGCCGCGCCGAGTTGGGCAACCGAGAGAAGCGACGCTGGATGAGCTCCACGATATCGGCTGGAGGATTGGCGGCGGCCGGGTCGGAGCTGAGAGACCATCTTCCGGGCGAGAGCTGGACCAAAACACGCTCATCCCAGAGCAGGTTGACGAGCTCGGCGATCGCGAGCGGCAGCCCTTGACTGGCCTGCCAGAGAAAGTCGGCCAAGCCGCTGGCCGAGCTCAGGTCGACGAGCGCCTTGGCGATTTCGCGGACCTCGACCTGCTGGAGCCGTCCGACCGTGATGCTCTTGATGTTCCTATTGTTGCGAGTGCCGCCGAAATGGGTGGCCACGGCATCGATCTCTCGACCGGTGGCCAGAATCCAAATCGGCCGGCCGTCGAGGTTTTCTGCCAGGAAGCGGACGAGGTCCAGCGTCGCGGCATCCGCCCATTGAATGTCCTCGAGGAGGAAGATGACCGGGCGGGTCTCGCTCTGGGTCGGGTGTAGCACGATGTCGAGCAGCCTGAGGAACGACTCGGGGATCCGGTCGGACACCGCTCGAGAGGAATCCACCTGCAGCCCCATGGCGCTGCTGGCCACCGACAACAGCTCGGGACAGATGAGGGATAGATCCGCCAATGCGTCCACGGTAAGCTGACTCAGACTTTCGGGCTCATCTGCCAAGAAGTCGGTGAAAACCGCTCGCACCGCCTCGCCGACGGCTCCCAGAGGGACCAGCGGCGCCGCGGCGTACGCGCGGCCCCGGAGCACGGCGGTGTCGCGCCTCGTGCTGGCACCGTCCACGAACGATTTGACCAGGCGGCTCTTGCCGGCGCCGCTTTCGCCGGTAACGACGGTCAGGCGGCCCTTGCCCTCGAGCACCGAGGTCCAAGTTTCCTGCAGAAGCTCGAGGTGGCTGCTGCGGCCCACCATTGGAATGATCGGTGGAGTGGTCTCTTCCGTGAGGGCGGCTTCGGTGTCACCGCCGCTGTCGAGGAGGATCGATCGGTACAGCTGGGTGGTGGTATCGACCGGATCCACGCCCAACTCAGTTTGCAGGAGATTCAGTAGTTGCTCGTACTGAGCCAGAGCTCGGTTCCTGCGCCCGGCCAACAGGTACAGGCGCATCAGCTGCCGATGGGTTTCCTCCGAGAGCGGGTCGATCGCCAGGAGGCGCTTCGCGTACTGGATTCCGAAGCGATGTTCGCCGCGGGCCAGATAGATCTTGATCAGCATGCGGAAGGTCTGAAGAGCTTCTTCTCGAATCTGCTCTTGATGAGTGATCAGCCATTCCTCGAACTCGACGCAGTCGCGCAGGAAAAATCCGGCGAAAAGATCTCCCTTGTAGAGTCGCGCGGCCTCGGTGAGGTGGTGAGGGTCCGGGCCCCCGCTGAGGCCGTCGCGGACTCTGCTCTGAAACTCCTCGACGTCGATTCGACAGTCGAGATCAGGGTGGAGCCTCACCCGGTCCTGCTCTGCCTCGAACGTGGTGAAGCGGTCGCCGTCGTCGCCGAGCGAATTGCGGATGCTGTAGAGGGCCTGGCGCAGGTTCCGGCGAGCCACCTCGTTCGGGCGCTCGGGCCACAGAAGGCCGGCGAGATGGTCTCGATGCACCGGCTGGTCTCGATTGAGCGCGAGGTACCCGAGCAGGGCTCGGGCCTTCTGAGATTCGAACTTCTGCACCGGCCGCGCCGTGAGCTTGGCGTCGAACCCACCGAGGAGTTGAATCTCGAGGCGACTCATCGAACGTCGGGAGAGTCAGTCGATAGGGCCCGGTCCGGATACGGGCGGAACGAGCGTGGAGCGGTCACTGAAACTGCCGTTTCTGGTCGGTGGGAAGGGCAGCCTACCATGGGGCTTGCGTGGCAGCGGTGCTCGAAAAGCCAATGAGCAGCGCCCGAACCTGCATTACGCGCGGTTCCTGACGGACTCCTGACGCCCCGACGCAACACTTCCGTCCGGAGGATCAACCTCGGGGGAGGAAGCTTGACTGGAAGACGTGATGACAAGAGAGAGGCCGAGCGCGGTTCGGGTTCGAATTCGTATCTGGTTCGGGTGTGGCGAGAAGGCGGTTCAGAAGCGAAAGTTCGATTCTATCTGCGCGATCTCAAGAGCGGCGAGGAACGCTATCTGGGCGACCCGGACCGACTCGGTGCAGTTCTAATGGGCGATCTCGAGGGCCTGGAGAACGGCGCCTACAGGAGCCGTGAAACGGGCTAGCGGGAACCTCCAAGACAACGAAAAACGAGCACTAGCTGGGGGCTGAGCGCGAACTCATCAGGGCTGCGAGACACCTCGCTGTCCTGGTGGGTTTTTGCCATTAGCGCGCACGCTCGACCAGCACGATCCCGACATCGTCCCCCTGGATTTCCCAGTCGGTAGAGTCTCGCCGGCGGTTGGGGCCGAACGAATAGATGAACGCGATCTCTCGGCCCCGGCTGCGGGAGCATTTGTGCCGGATCCAGAGCGGGGAGTTCCAAGGGTCGATGAAGTACTGCGCCCGGGCTTCTGGGAGGCCTTGCTCCGCCAGGCTGGCGAAGCGACCTTGCGCCAGCGTGTCCAGCTGTCGGTACTTCTCAGCCCAGGAGAACACTCTCTTGTGGACGCCGCATTTCGAGATCGGCCGCCCGCGGCGGGTGAAGTCGTTGGCCAAGGCTTCGAGCTCGGTGCGAGCCGCGGCGAGGCGAGCAGGGTCCTCGCCCGCGCTGTAGTGCGAGTAGGCGAATGAAGCCATCCCGAGCAGAAACGTAGCCCCGAACCCGACCGCGATTCGACTCATTTCGCTGCGGCCTGCTGGTATCGCGACGAGCTTCGGCGCGCAAGCGGCGAAAAGAAAGCCCAGCCCGAGCATCAGCTCGACGATCTCGCCTGAGAATCGCCACGGATAGCTTTCGTAGATCCAGTAGGTCACGGCGAATGCCGGGATGAGAGCGACGGGCGGAATCTGCGGCCCGAGTCTGCGGGCGAGCTTTCGAATCGGTTCCGCAAGCCCCAACAGTGGCAGCACGATTCCGTACCCGAGGATCGTACCCTTGAGCGCCAGCTTGCGGATGTCGGTGCTCATGACGTTATGGATGTTCAGCTCTTGCTGAAAGTTCTCTTTCAGAAAGTACTCGGGCGGCCGGTAGCCGAGCACTCTCTGGCCCCAGGAGATCTCCTCCATCGCGACCACGAAGCAAAACAGCGCCACGCCCAGCGTCAACCAAGGGGTTCCCTGTCCGGCGCGCCGTTGCTGGCGGGCGATGAGCCAAAAGCCGACCGCGGCGAGCATGAATGCCCAGAACGTCATCCATTCCAGCGAGCCGTCTTCTTGGACCAGGACGTAGTAGAGCTCAGAATCGGTCCGCTCGATGAGACTCGCGGCCAGGGGAAAGACCAGGATCAGCAGGT
The DNA here is from genome assembly GCA_945787635.1 of Thermoanaerobaculia bacterium. Lineage (GTDB taxonomy): Bacteria > Acidobacteriota > Thermoanaerobaculia > Multivoradales > JAHEKO01 > CALZIK01. The sequence goes on from CALZIK010000082.1 coordinate 32,485, forward strand.
TCGCCAGGATCGCGGCTACCGCCGTGAGCTGGACCGGGTTCGTCCCGGCTGGTTGAAAAGGCTTGGAGTTGCTCATCAGGATCGCTCCCTCAGATGGACGTGGACGCCGCGTGCCGTCGATTGCCTGGACCTTGCCCTGCGCGACGATACAATCACCGAGTTTCGATGCGGAGTCTAACGGCTTGAACGTCGCCATTCCACAAGAGGTTCTGTTCAGGAAGCTCGGTCGGGAGTCGGTGTTGCTGCACCTGGAAACCGGCCAGTACTACGGACTGGACGAGGTCGGTACGATGATCTGGATTCTCCTGGTCGAGGGGACCACAGTGCCGGAGATCGAACGCAGGATACTCGAGGAATACGACGCCGACGCCGAGCAAGTGCATGGTGACGTCGACCGGATCCTGCGCGAACTGCAGAGCAAGGATCTGCTCGAGCTGAAGGGCGAGAGCGGTGGGTGACCTCGCCGAGCCAACCGGAGCGCTCGACCACCGTGCCCTGCGCTCGGTTCTTACCTTACAAAGCTTGGTGTAGACTGTTTTTCAACGGCAACAATCGGGGGCCAGGTCAAAAACGCCGAGGGCCCCGGTCGGAAGGAGGTTTCGAGAGTCGATGCCGGCGGTAGAGGATCCAAACGTCCTGTCCGAGATGTTGCTGTTCGAGGGCCTGAGCCCCGCGGAGCTCAAGCGACTCAACGAGCAACTCCTCCACAAGAAGAGCTTTCCAGCGGGGACCAACATCATCACCGTGGCACAGCCCGGCGAGGTGGTTTTCTTGCTGTTGGAGGGTTCGGTCAAGATCTACGTCGACCAGCTCGACGGATCCGAGGTGATCCTCGCTTTTCTCGGACCGGGCGACACGTTCGGCGAGATGGGACTGATCGGCAGCTCGGGCCGCTCCGCCAGCGTTCTGGCGCTCGAAGAATGCTCCTGCTTGCTGATGAGTCGGCCGGTATTCCTGCAATCGGTTCGAACGATCAACCAACTCTCGTTCAATCTGGTACGGCTGCTCAGCAGAAGGCTGAGGCTCGCCAATGAGCAGATTCAGGCGCTGTCCAGCCTCGACGTGCGCGGCCGCGTCGCGCGGCAGCTCCTGGCGTTCGCGCAGCGTTATGGCGAGGCGAACCAGGAGGTCGAGATTCGCATCCCGTTGCGATTGACTCAGACCGATCTCGCGTCGCTGGTCGGCGCCTCCAGAGAACGAGTCAACCAGGTGGTGGTTGAGTTCAAGGAAAAGAAGTTCATCTCGGTCGACGCCAAGCATCACATCACGGTGAACGAGCTGCAGTCCCTGATCGACTGTTGTCAGTAGCGCCTCGATGCCGCCCACCGACGCTGCAATCTCGCGATGAACCCTACCGAGCGTGTCTTCTACAACTGCGACAAGTGTCCAGCCTATTGCTGCACCTATGCCGCGATTCCAGTGAACAAGACCGACATCAAGCGATTGGCGAAGCACTTTGCGATGAGCCCGAAACGGGCGCGCGAGCGACTCACCAAGAAGGGTGACACCAAGGGCGAGCGAGTTCTGCGTCACCGAAAAGACGAGCATTTCGGGACCGCCTGCCGTTTCTTGGATCCCGAGTCGCGCCAGTGCACGGTTTATGATTCACGGCCGAAGATCTGTCGGGCTTTTCCGGACAGCAAGCGCTGCGGCTACTATGATTTCCTCTGCTTTGAGCGTCATCATCAAGATGATCCGGAGACGATCGCGACCACCTGGAATTTCTGAGGGCCTCGTCGCGTCGTGCTGATGGAGTTGCACATCCGCAACCTTGCGATCATCGAAGAGGTCGGTATCGAGTTTGGAGGCGGGCTCAACGTACTGACGGGCGAGACCGGTGCGGGCAAGTCGATCGTCGTCGATGCGCTCGGCCTTTTGGGGGGCGCGCGAGCCGCGGGAGACGCCATCAGGTCGGGAGCGGAAACGCTGACGGTGACCGGGAGGCTTCGGCCCACCGGCGACGGCTGGCGCAGGACTCTCGAAGAGGCCGGCCTGACCTGCGAGGGCGACGAGGTCGTGGTGCGGCGCGAGGTGTCGCGATCGGGTCGAAACCGGGTCTACATCGACGATCAACCGGTGACCCTGCGTCTACTCGCCGTGCTGGCGCCCTACATTCTTCGGATTCACACGCAGCGTGAAGAGTTGGGGTTGGTCTCGAGTGAGCTGCAACGGGAATGGCTGGACCGGAGCGCCGGCGTCGCCGGAGAGGCTCTGGCGGCCAAGGTGCGGGACCACTGTCGCGAGGTCGATGTCGCGGTGTCCCGCTGGGAACGCCTGACTGGCAACGAGAAACTGCGTCTGGAGCGGATTGATTTGCTGCGCTTCCAGATCAGTGAGATCGAAAACGCCCGCGTCAACGAAGGTGAAGAAGTGGAGCTGCGTTCCGATCGTGATTTCTTGCGCAACGCCGAACAGATCGCCGAGGGGCTGGGCGGCTCGCTGGAGCTGCTCTACGACGATGACGATTCGGCCGCCGACCGGATGGGTCGAAGCGCGCGGGCGCTCGAGAAGATCTCGGCCTGGGCGCCGGAGGCCGAGCAGTGGCGCCAGCGTTTGCGCGAGATGATGGCCGAGCTCGGGGATCTCGCGGCAGACCTGCGCTCCCAGCTCTCCAAGGCCGAGGCGGACCCGATGCGGCTCAACGAGGCGGAGGACCGGCTGGCGACCCTGGAGCGCTTGTTCCGCAAGTACGGCTCCACCAGCGGGGAGGTGCTCGCGCATCGGGCTCGGATCGAAGACGAACTGCGCGAGCTCACCGCCGACGAGGAGGGGCGGGCGGAGCTCGAGGCGAAGCTCTCGGTCTCAGTGGCGGCGTACCGCGGGGCGGCCATGGCGCTGTCGGCCGGGCGGCGCACTTGGGGCGAGTCGCTGGCCGGTAGGGTCCACGCGGAGCTGGCCGATCTGGCTATGGGCAAGGCCGAGTTTTCGGTGCGGCTCGATCGGACGCGGCGTGACGACTCTCGACTCGAGATCGAAGGCATTCCGGTCGAGTTCTCCGCCCACGGTATCGACCGTGTGACATTCCAGCTCAGAGCCAATCCTGGAGAAGCCGCGGGAGCCATTTCAAAAGTGGCGTCGGGCGGCGAATTGGCGCGGCTCTATCTCGGGCTGCAGCTGGCGGTGGAATCGAGTGGCTCCCGAGGTCCGGGAGAAGCGGTCGAACCGGTTCGTGTCTTCGATGAAGTCGATGCCGGTATCGGCGGCGCGGAAGCGGCGGCGCTCGGCCGCAAGCTCAAGCGTCTCGCTCGTGGCGGCCAGATCCTCGCGGTGACGCATCTGCCGCAGGTCGCGAGCTACGCCGAGAACCACTTCCGAGTGCGCAAACTGACCCGCGCCGGGCGCACCCGAATCTCGGTCGATCGACTGTCGGAGTCCAAGCGGGTCGAAGAGGTGGCCCGGATGCTGGCCGGCGAGAAGATCACGGATCTGTCGAAGTCCCACGCCGAAGAACTGATCGCGGCAGCCCGATGACGGGAGCGCGCTTTTGAACGGCGTGCTCGAGCGGCGATCGTGGCGAGATCTCGAGGACGCCAGTGCGGTTGGGCTCCTGGCCGAGTTCGTGCATGACGGTGGAATTGTCGTGTTCCCGACCGAGTCATCCTACGCGCTTGGCGCCGACCCCCGAAACGAATCCGCGGTGGCGAACATCTACCGGCTGAAGCGGCGCTCGCCGGCGAAGCCCCTGCCCGTGGTCGTGGGAACAGTCTCGATGCTCGAGTCGCTCGGAGCTCGAGTCGGCGGTAAGGGCTGGTTGAAACTCGAGCAGGCCTGGCCGGGTCCGCTGACTGTGGTTGTGCCGTGCACCCGTCCGTTGGCCGCCGCGGCCGGCCGCTCGGAGCTGGCGGTGCGGATACCCGGCCACCGCCGGTTACGCGAGACGCTCGCCGCCGGCGCCATGGCTCTGACCGCGACCAGCGCCAACCTAGCGAGTGAGGAGCCGGTGCTGGACCCGGAGGAGCTTCGTGGGCTCATTGGCGACGAGAATTGTCTGATCATCGATGAGGGGCGGCTTCCGGGAGGGCCGCCCTCGACGCTGGTTCGTGTGGACGGCGATCGGGTGACGGTTCTGCGCGCTGGAGCTCTCGGGCTTGCCGAGCTGCGCGAGCTGACGCACCTCGAGATCGATTCGAGTTTTTCCGCAAGCGCTGTGGAAATCCCTGTGGAGGAGACCTCCTAGTTGCTCCGTATCCGTCAGCTACGCGTCTTGCATATTTTTCTGTGCAATGCGGTGCTCGCCCTTTCCCTTGGGGAGGCGTCGCCCGTTCCAGCGGCCGAGGTTCAGGAGCCTTGGACCGGCGAGCCGGACGTGCTCGCTCTCGAAGACGTCACCAAAGGCCAGCAAGGGTACGGGTTGAGTGTCTTTTCAGGAGCTTCGGTCGAGAGGTTCGAGGTCGAGGTGTTGGGAGTGTGGCAAAACCTCCAGCCAAGCACCAGCTACGTTCTGGCTCGGCTGTCGGGGCAGGGGCTCGAGACCAGCGGAGTGATCGCGGGCATGAGCGGGAGCCCGGTCTACATTGATGGCAAACTGTTGGGAGCAGTCTCTTTTGGTTGGCCGTTTTCTAACGAGGCGATCGCGGGTATCACCCCGGCGGGCGCGATGCGAGACATGCTGGACCGACCTCGTGATCGAATGGCGACGGCCGCGACGGGAGTCGCGGGCGACCCCTGGAGCGTCGAGCGCCTCCTGCGTCGGGAGGTCGATGAGACCGATCTTCGTCGAAGCCTGGCCGCTCTAAGACCGGCCCGAATCGGCGAGGCGTCCGCTGCGGTCGAATGGGCGAGCGTCGGCTTCGGCCCGGCGGCGCGCGGTCTTCTCGAAGAGGCGGTCGGTTCGGTGGCTTCGGCCGGTACCCTGGGGAAGGCGGAGGCGGAGCGCTCGGCGACACTCGAGCCCGGGAGCGCAGTAGCCGCCGTGCTGGTGGACGGGGACTTTCGGCTGGCGGCCACCGGCACCGTGTCCGACAGGTCGAGCGACACCATTTTGGCTTTCGGCCACCCTTTTCTTGGACTCGGCACGGTCGAGATACCCATGGCGTCCGCCGAGATCCTCACCGTCGTGTCAAGCCAGTGGAACTCGTTCAAGGTCGCCAATCTCGGCCCCATCGTGGGCGCGGTGGACTTCGACTATCTGACCGGGATTCGCGGCTCGATCGGCAAGGTGGCGCCGACGATTCCCATGACCGTGCGCCTCGACGGAGAGACCGAGCGCCCGGTACGGCTTTCATTGGCGAAGATCCCGACGTTGACGCCGGCGTTGGCAGCCATCTCGGTCCTCGGGTCGATCAACGCGGCGACCGAATCGGCCGGTGCTCAGAGCATCGACTTGAAGTTGCGTTTCGACCTGGGCTCCGATGGCGCGCTGGCGATCGATCAGAGTTTCGACGGCCCGGGATCCGCGTTGGCCGCGGCCATTCACCTGTTCAGCATGACCAGCTACCTGCTGCGCAACAGCCTCGCCGAAGTCGACATTCGGGAGATTGAGGTGGACATAGTGAGTCACCCCCAGCCGCGCACCCTCACCCTGGTCGGTGCGCACCCCTCGCGAACCGTGGTCCGGCCCGGAGAGACTCTGCGCCTGAATGTGGACCTCGCCGGATACCGCGACGGCAAGCAGAAACGCCCGATCAAGCTGCAGGTCCCCTCCAATCTCGCCGCCGGTCGCTACATGCTCCTCGTCGGTGACGGTCAGAGCGCCGACGCCGTGCGCTTGACGATCGAGCAGCTCGAGCCCAAGACGTTTCGGCAGGCGCTGGATTTTCTCAACACGCTGCATTCGACGCGCGAGCTGAGGGTGCTCGGGATCGTTCAGGGGCCGGGCCTCTCGGTTGCCGGCGAGGTGCTCCCGGACCTGCCCGGTTCGGTCCGGTCCCTCTGGTCGGCGTCCGGGTCGGGAGGAGCGAAGCCGCTCGCGATGACGGTCGCCGAGGATGCCGGTATCTGGCTCGAAGCTCCCGTCGAGGGGTTGCTCAGGGTCGACCTCGAAGTTGAAAGAGGAGAACCGGTAGGTGCCGAGGCCGAAACCGAGCCGGCGCCGCCGACATCGAGTGAAAGCTCGAACAACACCGCCGGCTCCGGAGGCGATGGATGATGGAATTCAAGCTGGCCACGCATCGAACTCTCGCCTTGGCCCTGGCTCTGGGTGCGCTGGCGCCGCTGGCTCCGGAATCGCCCCGGCCCGCGGAGGCGGGGGGCTCCGGGGTACGGTTCTTCGAGCTCGATTCGCAGCAGCAGTTCCTCGCAGGCACCCTGGAGGGCATCGCTTTGGATCCCCTGGGGACGCTGTCGCTCGCGGACCGGGCCGAGCGCGTTGCGGAACTGGGCGAGCCGTTCCTGCTCAGTGCCGCTGCTCATCCCGAGGGCTGGGTGGTGGGCACCGGCAACGACGGTAAGGTGCTTCTGGTCGGGCGCGACGGGACAATCTCGACACTGTTCGAGGCCCCCGAGCCCGAGGTGTTCGCGGTTGCGGTAGCGCCCGATGGATCGGTTCTCGCCGGCACCTCGCCGGACGGCAAGGTATACCGCATTCGTAAGGACTCGTCTTCGGTGCTCTTCGATCCGCAGCAGAAGTACATCTGGGCTCTGCTGGCTCGGCCCGATGACGCGGTGCTGGTCGCGACCGGGACCGACGGCAAGCTGTTCCGGATCTCGAAGTCGGGCGATGTCGAGACGATCTTCGACAGCGAGGATACCCATCTGAGGTCGCTCAAGGCGCTCAGCGGAGGCGATGTGTTGATCGGCACGGCCGGCGAGGGACTGGTACTGCGAATGGGGGAGCGAGGTGACGTGCGGACGATCTACGATGCCGCGCAACCCGAGGTGGTCGCGTTTGCGGAGGGCCCGGGCGGCATCTGCTACGTGGCGGTTCTGGCGTCGGAGGCGAGCCAGGTCGATCTTTCGGCGCGGCCGGGTGGGGCGCAGAGCGCGGCAGCATCGAGCGGCGCCCAGCCGTCGGCGGGTGGCGGGCAG
>CALZIK010000083.1 GCA_945787635.1 Thermoanaerobaculia bacterium
CTCCGTACTCGGACGCGGAGCAATAGGGTTGCCAAGTGACACGCAATTCGCAGGCGAAGGTTCCAGCCTCAAGACACTCCTGCGGCCTCTAAATAGCTATTAGAAAAGCATTTAGCGAGACATCGTGATGATCGATACCCCGATTCGCGCCTCGGTCCGTGTCCTCCGACACCGCGGAGTTCGCAGCCGGGCTGATCTGCGGACGTATCAAGCGCCGCGCGTGGGGCGCGCACGGCGTAGGTGCCCGGATTCAAGAGACGCGCGACGGCTATGTCGTCGACGCCTTGACTGAAGTGATCTTCCAGAATCCGGAGGCTGTCCTGACCAACGGCTTCGTGGCGATCGGCGACTTCGTGGTCACATCGAGCGCCCTCTGAACCCCGCTTCAGCGAAGCCTAGCCGCGATGCCGCTCAAAGTCTCACCCAGCGCGGCCCGCCGCCTCTCGGCGATGGAGCCGCGCCGGTCTCCTTCGTTGAACTCTCCTCCGAGCGCCACGGCCAGCGATTCCAGCCCGGCGGCCAGCTCTGCGTCACGCGCGCCGTTCTCGAGCTGCGCCGCTGAGCGGTCAAGCGCTGCGGCCAGGTCGGCCGCGAGCGACTCGGGCAGCGCCTCGCCGCGCTCGAGCTGATCCAGGTACGCCCGGGCCACGACCGGCTCGGCCGGCCAGTCGATGCGGAACTGCTGCTGCGGGTTGAACACTCGTTGGTCGGCCACGGCCGCCGCGGCAATCTCGTGCTCGGACAGGTGCTCACTGGGCACGAGCGCCAAGACATCCAGCCCGCGCGCGATCTCGGTGCCGTAGATCCGGCTGCCGTACCAGTAGGTTGACCAGTACCCGCCGAGGATCATGTCTTCGGCATCGATTGGTCCGCGGTCGAAGTAGGCGATCTCGACCGGGTTCGCCGAGTCGGTGAAGTCGACCACCGAGAGACCGCCCTGGTACCAGGCCTGCACGAAGATGTCGCGGCCCGGGACGGGCACTATCGAGCCGTTGTGCGCCACGCAGTTCTCCTCCTCCAGCTGCGGCGCCGGCATCTTGTAGTAGGAGCGAAACTCGAGCTTGGCCCCTTGCACGCCCCCGCCTTCTGTCGGCACGATGTCGTAGATCGCATCCGCGCCCCAGTCGAGCGGATCGAAGGCACGGCAGCGCGGCCGGCCGCCGCCGCCCCACTCGTCGGTGAAGATGACCTTGGTGCCGTCGTTGTTGAAGGTCGCCGAGTGCCAGTAGGCAAAGCCCTTGTCGACGACCTCGTCGATGCGCTTCGGGTTCAGCGGATCGGAAATGTCGAACAGGATCCCGTTGCCCGAGCACGCGCCGGCGGCGATCCCGCGCTCGGGGAACACCGTGATGTCGTGGCATTGGTCGGTCCGCCTGGTCTCCTGCGTCTCGTCGCCGTGGTCGCCGCCCTTCCACAGTCCGGCCAAGACGCCCAGCTCGGGATCGGCGAAGACGGCAGGGCTGTTGACAATGCGGGCCTTCGACGGCTCATCGACCGGGATCTCGATGACGTCGATGCGAAAGAGCGCCGTGCGGTCGTCGCCGGGGGTCTCGTCGATACAGCCGTCCAGTTCATCCTCCTCGCGTACGGAGCTGGTTCCGGAGTTGTAGACGAGAATCTTGCCGTCCTCGCCCTTGCCGCCTAGACCCGGAGCGGAAACCACCGAGTGCGTGTGCGAGCCGCGACAGGTCTGGACGGCGCCAACCTGCACCGGCCGGGCCAGGTTGCTGATGTCGAAGATGCGAAGGCCGCGGAAGCGCTCTTCGCTCACGTCCTGGTTGACGCCCTCGAGCCCGCAATCGACCCTTCCTCGGGTTTGCTCGACCGACAGGATCAAAAGGTCTCCGACAATCGAGGGATCGCCTTGCCCACCCGGGCAGACCACCGAGCTCACGAGCTCCGGCCGTCCTTCGTCGCCGAGTCGATAGATATTGAAGCCGTGGTAGTTGCCGGCCACCATCACGTCGCCGGCAAAGGCCATGTCGGTGTTGGCGAAGGAGAGCAGCGGCGAGCGGCCGTCCGAGTCGTCATCCTCGTCTTCCTTCTTCTCTTCCTCGTCGTCTTCTTTCTGCGGATCCTCACCGTCTTGTGCTTCCGCCACGGCCGCGACGCCGTGCCCTTCATGGCCCTCATGCTCGACAGGCGCTTCACCCTCGACCTCTTCCTGGGCGGCTTTCTTCTTCAGGCGCTTTGGCGGCAGCCCTGCCGGGTTCTTTGGGTCGAAGAACCCGGCCGGGTTGGGTAACGAGGCAATGAGCTCCAGGTTGAGCAAGGCCTGGCCGGCGTTCTCGAACCCGGCGGCCAACGTCGCGCGGGGGTCGTCGGACAGCCCGACCAGAAGCGCGTTCATGCGCTCGATCTCGGCATTCTGGTCATTGGTGACGTCCGTGGTGAACTCGAAGAGCACCGGATCGTAGGCCGAGCCCGGCTGTTCGAGCAGTTCCTCGACCATCTTCACCGCCCCCTCGTGGTGGGGGATCATGAGCTTCAAAAACAGCCGGTCGAACGCCGTGCCTTTCGACGCCGCGAGCTCGGCCATCTGCTCCGGCGTGGCCATGCCGGACATCGAGCGGTGGGTGTGCATCGCCTCTTCCGCGGTCGGGTCCGGCACGCGCTCACCGCGCTCGCTGAGCCAGTTCTGCATGAACTCGATCTCGTCTTTCTGCGAGGCGTCGATACGCCCGGCCACGTCGACCAGCTCGGGCCGGTTCGTGCGGTCGGCCACCAGGGCGGCCATCTCGACGGCCTGGTAGTGGTGCGGGATCATGTCCTGCATGAACAGCGCGTCGGCCGGCGAGTAGCTCGTATCGGCGATCTCGATCGCCTCGTCGGCGCTCAGCTCCCGCGCCGGCTCTCCCGGCCGACCCGGCTGGATGATTGGAGCCTGAGCCAGGCAGGGAGCCGAGCCGGCGGCCGCGAGAACCACCAGAAACGCGCACAGGCAGGCGCGTCGAAGTCGCAGACGGAGGGATTCAGAGATCGCGGTCATGGGCTGCCCCCTTCAGGAATCGGAACTCGGTTGTCGCGGACCGGCCGACCTTATCGCGAACAGGTGATGTTCAGGTCAGGTGATTCGCGCGCGATCCATCAGCTCCACCAGGTAGCTGCGGGCAAGCCGGGCGTTCAGGGCGGCCTTGTCCATCACGTCCACGCGTTCTTCCGGCGTCGCGCCAGGTTGTGGCTGAAGGCGCCGTACCACCGGAATGTAGTCGCTGGGGTAGTCCAGCAGGCGCAGCAGATCCACCACCGAGGCGCGCTGCAAGTCAGCGATGCGCACCGGCTGGCGCAACATCGCATCGCCGAACCAGAGACGAAGCAGGTCAGCGGTGAGGTCCACCTTGGCGATATTCTCATTGGCGGCCGAGCCCTCGGAGTCACGAAAGGCCTTGCCCCATATATTGAGGATCTGGACGATCTCGTCGTCGAGGATGCGATAGGCCGTTGGGCGGGCGCGCAGGGCGGTTTCGAACTTGCGGACGGCGGGGACCATCGGGCGGATAGTCGCGAGAATAGATCCGGTCGAGAGCTGCCCGACGAATCGCTCTTGATGGCCCAGCGGCGTGGCGGGGGCCGGAGGAACCGCTCCCGCCGGCGTCGTCGACCGCGAGTCTACGACTAGGATGCGCCGCACGCCCGTGAATCGCTCCGCTAGCGCCGCAATGAGGTAGAGCCGCGTGGACCACCATGTGGACTCGAGGTCGATCTTGAGAGCGCGTTGTGCGTCACCGGCCGCGCTGATCGCCTGCTGGATGCCATAGCTGGCGGAGCTGTCGCCAGCAACCCCGGTCGCGGCGTCTAGGGTGGTCGCGGGCTGGAGGTCGAGCTGGCTGGTGAGCCCAGCCATCGTGATGGCGGCGCTCACACGCGCTTCGAGGTCCGACGAAGTAGTAAACCACGAGACCACCCGCTCCTGCTGCAGCGCGGCACGCAGCGTGCGGATGCGCGAGGTGTCGGGCTCGGCGTTCGCCGCCCCTGTGTCGAACCCATCGACGAGTCGCGGGGGCCACGCAAAGGACTCGTCGAGCAAGAAGGCGAGGATCGGGATCTTCCGCTCGATGGCGCGCAGGTACTCGTAGTGCGTAATCGACGTGTCGCCAACGATCGCGTCCTTTACGGCCGGCGCTGGTGGGGCGCCACGCCGAGGCTTGGGCGGCACGTAGCCGTATCGCCAGGCGAAGATCCCGACATATGCCTCGGCGCGGTCGACCATGTCGAGGACCTTAGGGAGCGGGGCGACGGTGCCCGCGGTCATGTCCTCCATGGCGATCACGTCGTGCCCGAGTTGGCGCAACACGCGGATTGCGGCAGCGCGGTGCTCCTGCAGATCGGCAAATGATGAAGATACAAAAACGCGCATGGAGGCACTCTCAGAGTGCATGGATGCAAAGCCATTCTACCGCTACTTGCGACCCGAATCGCCCGCCTGTTTCGGCTTCGGGTGATCAGAGGACCGCGACGTCGACCCTGGCGTCGTTGAAGCAGGCGGCGTCCCCGACCACCTGGCCGTCGTCGGGGCACAGCGCGGTCGAGGTGGCGCCGTTGAGCGACGACCGCCGCCAGGCGCCCTTGGGCATCGAGACGACGCCCGGCCTCACCTTGGCGCTCACCCGCGCCTGGCAGTGGACCTCGCCGAGGTCGTTGAACACTCGCACTTTGGTTCCGCTGTCGATGCCCCGGCTCGCGGCGTCGTCCGGATGGAGATCGACCCGCAGCGTCGACAGGCTCGACTCGCCGAAGGTCGAGTTGATCAAGCGCGAGCTTGCCGCCGAGACCATCGCCAGCGGGTAATGGTTGGCCGGCTCGAGCCAGCGGTACGGCTCGGGCCCGAGTTGGGCGGGAGCGAGATGGATCTTGCCGGCCGCGGTGAGCGGCCGCACCGTGTCGAACTGCACCGGCGAAGCGCCCGAGAAGTCGTAGCGCTGGCGCCGGCCTTGGGCGACGTCGTCGGATGCGGGCTCGCCATCGAGCCGCAAGGCTGCCGCGACCCGCCGCAAGAGCTCGGCGTCGTCCCACAAGAAGGCCTCGTCGGCAAGGCCCAGCCTGCGGCCCAGCTCCGCGAACAGCTGCATGTTGGTGCGCGACTCCCCGATCGGCTCGATCAGCGGCCGGATCCCGCCGGCCACGAAGTCGCCGTAGCTCACCCGCAGATCGGTGCCCTCGAGAAACGTGGCAGCGGGCAGCACCAGGTCGGCCCAGCGCGCGGTGTCCGTCATCACCTGGTCATGCACGACGGTAAACAGGTCGTCGCGGGCGAGGCCGCGCTCGATGGCGTCCTGGGCCGGGGTCGAGGCCAGCGGGTTGGCGTTGTAGACGAACAGGACCTTGACCGGCGGAGACAGCGCTGACGGCCCATCGGCACTCTCCGGATCGATCAACCGCCCGAGCTGCGTCATGTTGAGGGCGCGCGTCGACCACTCGAACCGCCCGAGGACCGCCTCCCGGTCGAAACGGGAGCCGCCGTTGTTGCTCAAGGTGTAGCCGCCGCCGCGCACCCCGAACTTGCCGAGCACCGCCGGAATTGCGAGCACCGCCGCGATCGCCTGAGCGCCGTTTCTGTTGCGCTCGAGGCCCCAGCCACAGCGGATGAGAGCTGGGGAGGCCGCGGCGAAACGGTCGGCCAGCGCGCGCAGGTCGGCAACCGGGACGCCGGCCGTGGTGGCGGCGCGTTC
>CALZIK010000084.1 GCA_945787635.1 Thermoanaerobaculia bacterium
CTGGTCGTCCTCGGTTTGCAGCGGCTGGCACGCCGTCGCCGCACCTTCGGCGAGCTGACTCTGCGCCTTGCCACCGAAACTTCGTGCCCGTTGATCCTGATCAGCCGGCGATAAGTGTTCCGAAGAGCGCTATGCTCCGCGTAGCCGCTCGTGGCCATGTGACACTCCTTACGGTCAGACCTGTGTGTCGCTTCCTGAAGCCTACGCAATTTTTCGTTGCTGTCAAGGACGGCAGGCTGCTAGAGCACCCTCGCGCTGTGCCCCTCCATCAGGGGCCGCAGGTCCTTGCGGACGACCAGCAGCAGTAGCAGGCTGGGGACGACCATCAGGGTCGTGAGCACGAAGAAAACCGTCCAGTTACCATCCAGGGCGTCGACGACCATTCCACTGCCGGCCGACAGCGTCGTCCTTGACAAGTTTCCGAGCGAAGCGAACGCGGCGTATTGAGTCGCGGTGTAGGTCCGGTCGCAGAGCTGGGAAATAAAGGCGACGAAGGCCACCGTCGAGATGGCGGTGGTGAACTGATCCGTCACGACCGCGACCGTGAACAGCCACTTCACCGGGTGAGCCGCCAGGAGCGCGAATAGCAGGTTGGTGGAGGCCATGGCCACCCCGGCTGCAAAGATACCCTTGAAGAGACCGTACCGAGCGTTGATCAGGCTACCGAGAACCGAGAAAAAGCACACCGAGAGCGTGCCGAAGCCCTTCTGATAGAGGGCGATGTCGGACTTCGAGAACCCAACCTCTTTATAAAACACCAGAGACATCCGCCCCAGGAAGGCCTCTCCCACCTTGAACAGCAGGATCGTGGCGATGATGATCGCTCCCACCCGCGCCCCATGGTTCTGGAGGAAGCGCGCCACCGGCATGTAGTAGATCGAGTAGACCCGCGCGATGGCGTCGGCGCCGCGCCGATCGCGACGAACGACCACCTCCTTGACCACGAAGAGCACTGTCCACAGCACCAACGCTGCCAGCAAGAAGACGGCAAAGAGGATCCCGATGCCTGCCCCGGGCCGCTCGCCGATCCAGGCAGCGAGCTTGGGCTCGGCATAGGGATGCACCAGGAGGGCAAAGAAGAGCGCTGCGATGGCGCTGGCGGCGAGGGCCGGGCGGCCGAGGACGAACTGGACGGCGCGCGCCCTGGAGCCCGTTGCGCTCGTCGCGATCAGAAGCTCGCGCATCCGGCGGACATCCTCGGACTGGCCCGATTCGCGCTCCACAGGCGGTGGCTCGTCGACGAAGCGCAGTACCGCCGCCACGCTGACGGCGATCACGCCGAGCGTCACCAGATAGGTCATCGGCCAGTACCCTTCGACGCCACGGTTTTGCAGCAACTGCGCCGTAAAAAGCGCCAGTGAGCCCCCGAGCCCGTACCCGGCCCACCAGCCCGAGGTCGCCATGGCCGCTCCGGCGCCGACCTTCCGGGGCTCCATCTTGCCGATGAGCTCGATCCGGGTCGCGTCGATGGCCACGTCCTGGGTCGCGCTCGCACAGGCGATCGCCAGCGCGCAAACGGACATGACGACGATGTCCTGCCCGGGATCGAGCCTCGACAGCGCGACGACCGCCAGCGCGATCACTCCCTGCATGGTCACGATCCAGGACCGTCGCTGCCCGACCGCCCGCGACAAGAGAGGGATGTGGACGCTGTCGACCAGAGGCGCCCAGAGCATGTTGAACGCGTACACCGCGAAGACCAGACCAAAGAGGCCGATGCCGCTGCGGCTGAACCCCTCCTCCTGCAGCCAAAGGGTGATCATCGAACCGATCAGTACCCATGGGAAACCGCTCACGAAACCGATCAGCAGGATCTTGGCCATCCGCCGATCGGCATAGACCGACAGGGCGCGTGTCAGTCGCTCGGTGCGCTCTCCGGTCATCGCGGGCATCGTGTCACTCCGAAGGGTGCGGAAGCTACTCAGCCGGTTCCGCGCCAAGCGAGGAGACGGTGGGCCGTCGGACACCCGGATCTCACGGTCCCACGTTACCGGGAGTCCAAAACCTCCCTTACCTTGGACAGGAGGTCAGCGACCTTGAAAGGCTTGCTCATGAAGGGCGTATCCGGATCCGCGAGCTTGTTCTCGATGACCGACTGGGCTGCGTAGCCCGACATATACAGAACCTTGAGACCGGGCTGTTTGCTGGTGAAACTGTCAGCCAGATCGACGCCGTTCATCCCGGGCATGACGATGTCGGTAACCAGAAGATCGATGGTGCCGTCCTTCCAGCGAGCGATCGCCATCGCCGGGTTCTCGGCCATCACGACACGGTACCCTGCGCCGGTCAGAACGAGCTCGGCCAAGGTGCGGACGACCTTGTCGTCCTCCACCAGAAGAATGGTTTCGACCCCTCGAGGAGGCGCTGGACCGGCTTCCACCGTCTCGAGCTCTGCCGCCACTCCTTCTACGCGGGGCAGAAACACTCTGAACTCGGTACCTTTCCCCAACTGGCTATCGACCCAGATATAGCCTCCACTCTGCTTGACGATGCCGTACACCGTCGCCAGGCCGAGGCCGGTTCCGCGGCCGAGCTCCTTGGTCGTGAAGAAAGGCTCGAAGATCCTCTTTCGAACCTGCTCGGTCATTCCGACTCCGGTGTCGGACACCGTCAGCATGACGTAGCGACCCGGACGCACCGTGACTTGCTCGTCGACGAACTCTCGCCCAACCTCGGTGTTCGCCGTCTCGACCCTGAACTGGCCCCCATGCGGCATGGCGTCGCGAGCGTTCACCGCCAGATTCAGCAAGATCTGCTGGATTTGGGCAGGATCGACGCGTGCGAGGCCCAGTTCCGGCTCGCGAGTGGTTACCAGTTCGATCTCTTCCGTGACCGTCTGACGCAAGAGGTTTTCGGTCGAGACGAGCACCGCGTTGAGATCGAGAATCTCGGGCCGCAGCATCTGCTGCCGGGAGAAAGCCAGGAGCTGCTGGGTCAGCATGCTGGCGCTCTCCCCAGCCTTGCGAACCTCTGTCAGGTCCTCGCGCAAGCTCTGGTTGTCTCCGGCCTGCTCGAGTGCAAGCTCCGAATAACCCATAACTCCCGTCAGCAAGTTGTTGAAGTCGTGTGCCACTCCGCTCACCAACTGGCCGACGACTTCCATTTTCTGAGCCTGGGCAAGTTGAGTCTCGATCTCTTTTTGCCGCGTGATGTCCGTCTGTACACCCAGGAAGTGGGTAATGACGCCCAAGTCGTCTCTCAGCGGGGAAATCGATGCGAGCACGGAGTAGGGCTCGCCGTTCTTCTTGCGGTTCTTGAACTCCCCGTTCCAGGCTTCCCCGGAGAGAATGGTCCGCCAGATCTCCTCGTAGAATTCGGGGGACGCCTCGCCCGATTTCAGAACAGCCGGCGTCTTTCCCACGATCTCATCGAGCGAGTAGCCAGTTGTTTTTACAAAGTGCGGATTGACGTACTCGATCCTGCCGTCAATGTCGGTGATGATCAGCAGAAACGAGCCCTGTTCGACGGCAAGCGACAGCTTGCTCAACTCCGCAGTCAGGCGGAGCATCCGCATCTTGTTGCGCCGAGCCCGCTCCAAGACGGCTCCGGCGTACGCGCCGAGAACCAAGATCAGGCCTGCCATGATGATCTCGAACCCGACCTCGACGTCGCCGCCCCGGTGATCGACGACCAGCACAGCGCCAAGATACCCGATGCACATGAGCCCGCTGAACGTGAAAACCTCCCAGAATCCCGCGACTCCGACCAGAAACAGCACGTTGACCAGAAAGCCGAGCGGAACAAGAACGCGCGCCTCCGGCAGCACGAGGGTGAAGAAACTGAAAAGAAAAACCGTGGTCGCCCAAGGAACGTAGAGAAAGTGAGGATCCCAGGGAAAAAGAGCGTCAAGCTCGAACCGCAGGATGAGCCACAGTCCCAGGTAGCTCAACAGCAAGACACCCACCAGCAGCCCTAGAGCCTCGTTGCTGAACTCCCAGTAACCCGTAGCTCGCAAAGCCCACGTCGTGAGAACACCGACGAGAAGCCCTGCAAGGGACAGGAAAATCGACCGCAGCTTGATCCGACGCTTCACAGCGTCGGCGGACGAATCGGCTCTCGTTGCGGCCACTCCAGGAAAGAAAGCGCCGGTTCGGTGCTCAGGCCTTCCAAACTCACCGCGAGCGATCACTGTCTTTGTTTTCAACACCGACATACTAGATCAACCCACACATCGAATGCTTCTCCGTCATCTGCCGAGGGCTGCCGTCCTCCACCCGCTCCGTGGGCTCGTAGTGCCGGCTAGTTGGGGTCCTTGATTGCGTCCAGATTCCGCAATCTGGCATTAACCTCCTCGAGGTACTGACCCAGTAGTGCGTTCCCTTGATCGAGCGATAGGGCAGCATCCCAGAGGTTCCGCGCTTTGATCAATTCGCCCGTGGAGAACAGATGCAGCCCGAGCCGGCGTGCAAAGTCCACGACCTGCTCCAGGACGGGCTGATCCGGTTGGGCTGCCAGAGCTTCCTTGGTCCTTTCGGCCGCCCGCGAAAGATCACCGGTCTGCTGGGCGCGACGTGCCTCGCTGAGTCGAACGATGGCGACCTCGGTTCTGATTCGTGCCATCTCCTCAGCGACCTCGGGACCCGCGGAGGACATCAGAGCCGCCTGTTCCAGCAATTCCAGTGCTTCTTCAGGCAGCCCCGAAGAGAGTCTCTCCGCGGCTGCTTCCCGGAGCGCCTGGACTTCAGGCAACGAGTCGGCGGGCAGGTCATGCACCAGCTTTTGCACCCAGTAGTACTTCGGATAGACGACCAGAGCCAGGTGAAAACTCTCCTTGGCCGTTGCGATATCGCCGACCTTGCGTGCCTCGAGCCCGACGCGCGCCAGCTCGTCGGCGTCGGCAAGCCGGCGCCCGGAGTCCTTGACCGCCGTCATGACGGCGTCCGGACATGTCGCGCCGGCTCGAAGAACGGTCTCGAGGCCGTCGACCGCGGGCTTGTGCTCCCCCACTGCAGAGAGGCGCGCGGCCTGCGAACACTCGGCCTCTACATTCAGGGGCAATGCGGGATTCATTGGATCGACCGGCAGCATGGTGTCCGGCGGACGCTCGTCGCTCGGCAGGCAGTCGGCGCACGCTGCCTCCGAGGGCTCAGGAGTCTCGGGCGGCGCGACCTTTCCGCCCGTCGCACAGCCAGTCACGAACACCAAGACGCAGAAGCGAGCGATGGCTCTCACGCCGCCAGCCCCTGGTCGACCTGTCGCCGAATCGCCTCCATGGTTCCTTCCTTCACAAGCTCGAGAAGGGTGTCGACGATCTCGGGATCGAACTGGCCGCCGCGACCCGCGACGATACGCCTGATCGCTTCGTCGCGTGATAGCGCCGCCCGATACGGCCGGCTGGACATCATGGCGTCGTAGGCATCGACGACGTGGATGATCCGGGAAGCGAGCGGAGTGTCTTCGCCCGCAAGACCTTCTGGATAACCGCCCCCGTCCCAGTCCTCGTGATGGTGGCGAACGTAGTAAGCGACCTCTTCCAGGAACGAAACCGCACCCAGAATTCGAGATCCCAAAGCGGCGTGTTCCTGCATCTCCAAGAACTCGGCTTTGGTCAGCTTACCCTTCTTCGCCAGTATGTTGGTTGCAACACCGATTTTGCCGATGTCGTGCAGAAGAGCCGCCAGCTCGAAATCGTTCATCTCTTTCTCGTCGACTCCCAAGCCTTCCGCGATCGCCTTGGTGCCCCGCGCCACGCGCTCACAGTGCCCATAGGTGTAGGCATCGTTGACTTCGATGGTCGAGGCCAGAGCACTCACCGTATCGGTGACTCCGCGCTCGACCTCTTCGCGCGCGCGGCGCAGCTCATCTACCATCAGATTGAAATCCTCGGCCAATTGGGCGAGCTCGTCTCGGCCCCGCAGGTTCGCCTCGGCACGAAGGTCACCGCCGCCGAGCGACCGGACAGCCTGTTCGAGTCGTGCAATGCGCCGAACATGCAGTTCGGTTAGCAGCAGAATGCCGCCCAGTCCCAGTAAGGAGCCCAGCCCCAGGCGCGCCAAGAGCCCTTTCGCCGTAGCTTGCGTCGCTCGCTCGACAAAGGCCGAGCTCAAACCGACGACTGCCGTGCCCACCGTCGTTCCCTCGACGACAACCGGCACCGCCGCCGCGAGAAGGCCTTCGACCTCTCGCTCGACCGCCGGTGAAAGGTGGGAGCCGATGAGTTGAGTGTCGGAATGGTAGGCGACGACGCCCTTGTGATCGACCACAAAGGCGTGAACCGCATCCGGATCCTGCATGATCGACTGAATGATCGGCCCCAGGCGCAGCTCGTCCCCCTCTAGGAGGGCGTCGCGGGCACTGACCGCCAACGTCTGAGTCAGGGATCGAACCCGCTTGTCGCCCTCTTCCAGGAGAAAGAAGCGCTCGTAGCGCACCAGCGCTACTGCAATAACGGCGGCGACCGAAACGAGCAGAAGCGAAACGATCGCTCCGACCTTCCAGCGCAACGAGATCCACTTGGGCATCGTCGCCTCTTCGCGTCGCGTTCTGGCTGCGACGCGAGAGCGGCCGCGCGAAGTTGGGTGAAGATTCCTGTTTGGAAGTGGGCTCAACAACGCGTCTCCCCGATCCCGACGTCGGCACGACAGTCTAAGCCCCATGATGTCGAACTCACTGTGACTCCTTCTACATTCGCCGCCGGCTCCAAGCACCCGCATCCTGGCTCCTGCCTGATCGCCTTCAGACGATCGGCGACCGCGCCATTAGCGAACCTCTGCTGCGCATGCGCTGGCTCGGCGGCGCGAGCGTGAACCTCAGCCCATTACCCGCGGTACGACGCCGCCTGGACGACCGAAGTGTGGCAGGGCATCCTCCACGCCTCGCGGATCGACGAAGGCGCGCCGCGAAGCGCTGTAGTAGAGGCAACCGATTTCATCGGGCGGGCGCACTGCCACGAACGGCTCTACGGAGTCGAGCGCCTCGAGCCAGGCGCTCTTCACGACGCGAAGGTCTAGGGGTTCTGCGAGCGCGAGACGCGCGAGGTCCTCCGCGCGCGTCTTTCCCCGTCTGCGGAGCAGTTCGAGCAGGGAAAGGGGACTGTAGCCGGGGTCCTTGCCGCAGGCAGCCCAGCAGAGCGGCCCGAGTCCCAGCAGGCTTCGATGAAAATGCAGTGTGTCCAGAACGTCGCGGGCCTCGTCGCGGCCGGCGAGTGCCAGCACCTTGTTGACGGCGAGATCCACTGGATGCAGCACGAAACCGACTTGGGGATCGCGAACCGTCGGCATGAAGCGCCAGGAGGAGTCGTGCGCCCACTCGACCTTGGTCGACTGTCCGTCTTTGCGCACGATGGCTCGGATATAGCCCGGCTGGTTGAGATCGACCTCCAGGGCGTACCCGTTGGCCTCGAGCAACTTCCGATCGGCGGCGAACGCCTCCGCGACACGCGCTTCCGAGTCGTGAAAATAGTCCAGATCGCGGCTGAAGCGGGTGGTGGCAGGCTCGATCAGAATCGCGGCGCCGCCGGCGAGATACGAGTCGAACGTCCGATTCTCCGACAGCAACCGGGCCAGACGCGCTTGATGATCGGTTAGGGGCACAGCTTCCTCGCCGCTTCCCAGGCCTCTCGACCGCCGTGCTTACGGAGCTGCGCCGCCACCCAAGCCACGTCTGAAGGCCGAACGACGTAGGCGGGATCGAACGACCAGAAACACTCAGCTTGGAATCGCCGGTAGGCCCGACGGGCCTCGCGAACACGAACCATCGCCCGAGCCGTTTCCGGGTCCAGGGTTCGGCGACTCTTGCGGCCGCCCCTGCGCCCGATGTCGGCAAGATAGTCCCGTACGCTTCTTTCCATCGAACTATCATAACCTGCTTACGATTGATTCACAAGAAACCGCAACCTCAACCGTCAAAGCAGAAGCAGCGAAACATCGATTCCTGTTCTCACGACCTCCGCAAGCCATGCATGAGCGAGAATCGCATCGCGCATGACGAGACCTTCTCCCCCCGACCGGGCCACGCGATCCGCCAACTCGCAGGAGGGTTCCGCTCCCGAGGCAGCGGCATCGATGGAAGAGTTGCGCGTCCTTGTTGTCGGCTTTCGCAAGGGTCTCTGTGCGGCGCTCGCGCGACGGGGAGTGCCCTTCGCGCTCTGGAACGCCACCCCGCGGCCGAGGTCGAAAGCCGTGGCCTCTTGCGTTTCTCCGGTCGGTCGCGCACCGCAAAGGGTCCGGGCAGCCGCCGAACAGCTCGCGCCGAGCGGTCCGTTCACCCACGTCATCGCGGGTACCGAGTCGGCCGTGGTGCCGGCTGCGATACTGCGCCGCAAGTTGGGTGCCCGGCAGTCTCCGGTCAGCCGGGTTCTGCGCTGCCATGACAAGCTCGCGATGAAACAGCACCTCGCCAAACACGGCGTGCCGATGACCGCCTTTCGAAGCGCCGGCGCCAGAGGCGAAAACGAAGACGGCGCGGCCCAGGAGCAAGTGCTGGCCGAGTTGGGCTCGCCGGTCGTGGTCAAGATACGCACGAGCAGCGGCGGTCGCGGGATCTCCTTTGCCAGGGATGCCGAGGCCTTGCGCGCGATCCCCCGCAGGGGCCGTTTTTTCGAGAAGTTCGTCGACGCCGAGGAAGCGAGCATCGAGTCGTTCATCCACCGAGGTCGAATCGGCTTCACCAACGTGACACGCTACCTGACCAAGGGCCACGTCAACCTCGTGCCGGCGGATCTCGCCCCCGACCTACACGCCGAGCTGCTGGATCTCAACCGTCGTGTGATCGAGGCCCTGCGGATCGAGTGGGGCATGACCCACCTCGAGGTGTTTCTGGCCCCTGAGGGACCGCTCTTCGGCGAGATCGCGCTGCGACCTCCCGGCGGCTACATCATGGAGCTGCTGGATCTTGCCTATGGCGGCGACGCATGGGCTGCGTTCGCCGCCGTCGAGTTGGGAGAGCCTCCGGCCTTCCCGAGTGCGGCACGGTCGGCGTGTGCAGTGATCATCTTGCACCCGGGCGCCGGCAAAGTCCTCGCCGTCCAAGGCCTGGAAGCGGTCCGGGGTCATCCGGCAGTGGTCGACGCGCGAGTTCGGGTCTCCCCCGGCGACGCGGTCGCCCCGCGCACCGGCGTCGGGCAGGACGTCGGTCGCGTCCTCCTCCGAGCGGCCGACCGCTCCGAACTGCTCTCGGCGATCGAGTTCGTCGATCGCAAGCTGGCGATCGCGATCTGACGGCGCTCTCTTACCGCGCGATCAATATCGTCAGCCGATGCGGCTCGGCAGGCGCGTGATCGGTGGGCCCGCGATGCATCAAGACGTCTTGCTTGCCGTCCTTGTTGAGGTCCACCAACCAGCTGTTCCGCTCGTCGTGCGGCAAGGCGACGGCCACTTTACGGGGTCGCGGCTCGAACAGGTCCGGCCCGGACACGCCCAGAAAAACGTGCAACTCCTTCGGGCGCTTCCCCACCACCAGGTCCGAGCGGCCGTCACCGTTCACGTCCCCGAGCAGCACCGCCGGGAAGAAGACATTTCCCAGTCCCGCAAAGAGGGCGAAGTCTCTGATCTTGATCTTGGTCGTGGGCTCGTCGGGGTAGACGCCGTCTTCCATACGGTAGAACTCGAGGTTAATCGGCACCGAGTTGCCGACCAGCGCGCGCATCATCCCACCAATTCCGACCGCAACGTCTTTGAACAAAATGTCGACCTGACCATCACCGTCGAGATCCTCGAATATCTGAGACGCGTATCCCCATGGCTGCATCCCCCCGGCCTTTCCCTTCGGTTGGATCGGCATGCTGACGTCCCGCGCGAACACGGTCCCTTCGGGTGTCGGAGCGCCGAAACGCACGTCGAACACGCTGCGCTGTCTCGTGATGCTCCGTCCCGCAAGGGTCAGGGTCACCAGGTCGGCGACCCGGTCGCCGTTCAGGTCACGGATCGAGTGCAGAACCGTTCGCTGGGTCTTCTTTCCGAGTCCAAAGATGGCCGAGAAGACGCCCTGGTCGCTGTATTGGAACGCGCGCGAGTAGACGCCGTCCGAGTCGAACGGGACCTCGACGGGGAAGGTATCAGCCACCGGGTCAAACAGCCCACGCTCGTCCTGGTGATAGACGTCGAAATGGTCATCGTTCCAGAACACCAGGTCGCTCAGACCATCCTGATTGCAGTCCATCTCGTGGACACGGCTCAAGTACACGGGCACGGTGGCGGCGGTTATTCCAACGTCACCCCAGGTGCGCGGAGCCTCCGAAGCGGGCTCATCGACATCGAGGTGACCGACCGGATTCCCGGCAAACGGCTCGGGAGGGCCGAGCTTCACTGCGTCGGCGAACGAACCATCGCTCAATTGCGTGGCTATCCAGAAACCATCGACCTCCGGGATCACCAAATCGTCGAGGCCGTCGTGGTTGAGATCGCGAGTGATGTCGACGTGGGGGATCACGCCCTGGTCCGTCGCCCTGTAGCTCGCGGCGACTTCCACCAACACACGTTCGGTCGCCGAGTCGGGATCGAACCAATTGAGACGCCCGCTCTCGTAGGTGATCAAGCGGTCGCGGCCACCGATGTTGGCCACGTCGAGGAACAACGCTGCGGGACGCAAAGCGGCGTCGACCCGTGGCTCCCCGGCGCCGTTGCTGCCGTCTCCCGCACCTCCGAGCGCATAGATGCGCAACCGACGATCGCCTAACTCGTCGATGTGCGCCACCGCCAGGTCCGCCATCGGGCCATCGAGAAGAAAACCCGTCAATACGGTCTGGCGTTCAGCGAAACCCGTTACGACGTCGTACTGCTCGAAAAGGTCGTCGGCGAATTGCGCGACGGCTGGTCTCATGCCTCCAGACAAGAGCACCCCAACAACCACGACCAGAAAGAGGGCTTGTGGATATAGCTGCGTGCGAGATCTCATGATCGGCTCCTTCCGTTGAGTTAGTGCACACTAACAGAACGCAAGAAAGGCGCGCAAGTTTCGTAATAAAAGGCCCTAGCCGAGCTTCCCCTCCAGCAGAAGCCGGCCCACTCGGGACATCAAGGATCGGCGTTTCTTCTCGCCGAAGAGCTTGACGTCCCGGCTGAGGTTGGCCACCAGCCCCAGTCCCAGAAATGCCCACGCCGCCTGCTCGACCTCGATCGCGGACCGGCTCCGGCGACCCCGCCGGTGCTCTCCGATTCGAAGGCTGATCTCTTCGTGGAAGCTCTGGAACATCCGGCGCAGCGCCGCTCGGATGTCCGGGTCGTCCGTCTCGGTCAGTCCGGCAAAGTAGATGCGGTAGAGGCCGAACTCGCCCAGGTGCCGGGACTCGTACTCGAGCAGCCGCTCGGCGCTGCTCTCTCCCTTCTCTACCCCCTTGGCCGGCCTTTCCAGAATCTCCCGCCAGGTGCCCGCCGAGAGCTGGTAGACATACTCGATCGCCGCCAGGAACATCTCTTTCTTGCCGGGCCAGAGCCGGTAGAGGATCGTCTCCTGCACCTCGCACGCTGCCGCCAACTCCGCCGTTGTCGTTCGTCGATACCCTTGCTCCACGAAACACCGCGCGATGACGGGCAGGAACTTGGCCCGCTTCTCCTCGCTCAGATTGGGTCTGGCCACGGCTACCTCCCGGGGATGCCCCCACTTAGTGTTAGTCGAAACTAACAGCACAGCGATCATACCGGCGGCTCGAACCCGTTCGACGCCAAGCCCTCCTCGGGCAAGGCGGATCCACCAGGGCGGCCTCTCCGGCAAGCTTACGTCAATCTTGCAGACCTCTTACTCGATCCAGCGTCGCCACGGAAACCGCGCCGCAGTGACGCACGTCACTGCGAGGAATCGGCCGCGGTAGGAAGCTGGACTTTGGCTGGGAAGGAAGCGACCTTGACCTTGCGCGGAGTGCCAAACCAGATCGGCCGCTACCAGATCATCTCCGAGCTCGGGCGGGGCTCGATGGGGCACGTCTACCTGGCGCTCGATCCCAATATCGAGCGCCGGGTCGCCTTGAAGATTCTGCTGCCGCTTCTGAAGGTCGGACCACAGGAGCAGACCGAGCTCCGCCAGCGGTTCCTCCTCGAGGCCCGAGCCGCAGGCAAGCTCAAACACCCGGGCGTGGTGACCCTTTTCGACGCCGACACCGACGCCGAGACCGGGCTCTCGTTCATCGCAATGGAGTGGGTCGACGGACCGTCGTTGCACGACCTGCTGCAGCGGTCCGGCACATTGGCGATTCCAAAGACGCTCGAGATCTTCGAACAGGTAGCGTGCGCGTTGGACGCGGCCCACAGGGCCGATCTCGTTCACCGCGATATCAAGCCGGCCAACATCCTGCTCACCGCCGGCGGCCAGGCGAAGGTGACCGACTTTGGCATCGCGAAGCTGGCAACGATGTCGATCACGGCAACCGGCTGGGTGCCGGGCTCCCCGTTCTACATGTCTCCCGAGCAGGTCCGCGGACAGGATATCGACCACCGCTCCGATCTCTATTCGCTCGGTGTCGCCCTTTACCAGTGCCTGACCGGAGAAGTGCCCTTCCACGGCCAGTCGCTCGCGAGCATGACCTACATGATCCTCGAGGTGGATCCGCGGCCGCCGCAACCGGCGAATCCCGGAATCCCCGACCAGCTGGCCGAGATCATGCTCAAGGCGCTGCACAAGGACCCGGCGGATCGCTTCCAGAGCGCCCTCGACTTCGCCGAAGCCTTGAGAAACCTCCCCAGAGACGACCTCGCCGACTCGATCTCGGCGCCGCTGGAACCACTGAGGATCGACTCCTGGACGCCCGCGGTTCCCAAAACGCAACCATTGGCACCCACGGTCAGTAGCGCCTCGAGCGTTGTTTTGGCCGCCGAGGAGGCCTCCTTCGCCACCACCCATGCGCCCGCCTCCGCCCCAGCGGAAGCGCCATCGCCCACGAGCGCCATTTCTCGAACGGCGCGCTACGGCATTCTGGGACTGGCACTCGTGGTTTTGTTCCTCGCCGGACCCGCGTTGCGGACCCTCGCCTCCCAGCCCGACGCCAAGACACCCCTCCTCGTCGAGGCCACGGAGCCCTTTGTGTACCCGGAGCCCGGCGCGCCGGATCGCTCCAGCCCACTTTTCGATCCGGGCCTGGTGCCGCCGGAGGCCGAATCGCGGACCGAGTCCGAGGTCTTGGATCGGCCCAAACCGCTGCCGAGCTCCGGCCGGGCGGCCACGCCCCGTCGGAATCCGGCACCTCGACGCGTAGTCACCACGGTCAGCTCGATACCCGCTCCCGCGACAAGCCCACCGGTCGAGCCAAAGGCCCTGGACGCACCCCTGCCAGTTCCAGCGCCGGTTCCAGCGCCGGTGCCCACCGCGAGTCTGGAGATCGTCTTCAAGAACCGATTGCGCAAGGCGGAGGTATCGGTCTGGATCGACGAGGAGAAGGTCTGGTCACGACCTGTGGAGGCGCCCAAGAGCTTCTTCAAGCGGACCGTCGGACACAACGTTTTCACCCTCCTGCCGATCGAGACCGGCTCGCACGTCATCGACGTCCGGGTCATCGGCAGTGAAGGCAAGGTCGACGTCGTGCGGCGAACGGAGGCCGAGTTCGAAAGCGGCGAGACCAAGCGCTTGAAGGTGACCATGGTTCCACCGAAGAAACTCAAGCTTTCGTGGGCCAAGACGAATGTCTGAGGTCGCCTGCCGGTTCTGCGGCGCCGTCGTCTCGCTCGGGGAAGCCGAACCGGGCGACCGGCTGAGCGCCGAGTGCCAGGAGTGCGGTTCTCTCTTCTGGGCGACCGCGCCCGAGCCCACGGGCTTCGAAACCGTCCGGCAGCGGCCGAAACCGACCCGAAAGCAGGCCGTTGCGGCCGCTGTCCCTGAGACGCCCCCGATTCGTGCGTTCATGAGTGACCGACCCTCGACCGGCACGGTGCTGCTGATTCCCGGGCAGGATCCTCGAGAGATGTTAAAACTGGAACCTCCCAAGACTCTGAGGCGAGCGAATCTCGTCGTCGAAGGCCCGCGACCCTCGCATCTGCCCATCACCGGAGCCAGAACCGAGGTCGGCCGCAAGGGCGCTCACCTCGTGATCGCGGACCCGGCTCTCTCGGCGAGCCATTTCGTCATCGAGGCTCACGGTGAGACCTACGTCATCCGTGACCTTCACAGCAGCAACGGAACCCGGCTGAACGGACACGCGATCCAGTCCTCGCGGCTGGTCTCGGGCGACACCATTCACGCCGGCGCGACCAAGTTCTCGTTCCGCATCGAGGAAGTGATTCCTCTCGACCCGGCGGGCTGAAGGCTCAC
>CALZIK010000085.1 GCA_945787635.1 Thermoanaerobaculia bacterium
CCCGGCCATGGAGCCGCCCACGGTGGAAGTCCCGCCGCTCGACGCCGCGCCGCAGCCGGCGGTCGAGCCGATCGAGGAGCCACCGGCGGCTCCAGAGGTAATGGCGCCGGTGGCCCTGCCGGCTCCGGAGTCGCTCGAGGCTTCACTCCGCGCCTACCGGGACCGCACCTGCTCGGATTGCAAGCCCGGCGAATGGGCTGTGACGGTCGCGCTTTCGGCGCCGGGTGGTGAAGCCTGCCGGCCCACCGCGGAGAACGCGATTCGTCGCGCGATGCGTGACGTTGCCGCGGCCGCGAGCGATCGGCTGGGCGGCTACTCCGGCCCCCTTCCTCTCGACCCGACTGCAATACCGCTGGCCTTGAGCACCGAGGCTGCGCGCAACACTCTGGCCCCCTATCTCCAGCCGAGCTCGCCGTGCCGGTTGTTGGCCGCGGTCATTCCCCAAGGCGCCCGATTCACCGGCTTCCGGTTCGAGGCTTCGGATTCTTCAGGCCAGGGTGAGTGCGCGGGCTCGGGAGAGTGCGAGATAGGCCAGGCGCGATTCGCCTTCAGTCCCGGAATCGCTCGCGGACTCGGTGCGTCGATCGTCTACACCCTGTTCGAGAACACCGGCGGCAGCGTGCGCACGGCCCGGATGAGCGGTTTCTTCATCCCGGCGAGCGACTGGCGCCCCTGACCGCTCGCACTGATCGAGCCTATCCGTCCGCCGGCAAGAGCTCGCCCGCGCTCACGGTTACTGCCTGGCCGTCGACCGCCACTCGATCACCGAGCAAGGTGACTCTCAGGTCTCCCCCGCGCTCCGAGACCTGCCTGGCCCGCATTTCGGACTTGCCGAGTCGCTCACCCCAGAAAGGCGCGAGGAGGCAATGCGCCGAGCCGGTCACCGGATCCTCGTCAATACCGGCAGACGGAGCAAAGAACCTCGAGACGAAGTCGTACTCCGGAGCATCAGCGGCGGCAGTGACACAGATCCCCACGGGGATCAACTCGGCTAGGCGGGCGAAGCTCGGGGTCAACCTGCGCAGCGCGTTTTCCGACGCCACAAGGGCAAACTCGTAGCCGCTACCGCGTCCGAAACACTCAAGCGTCGAGCCAAGAGCTTCCGCAAGACCCCGCGGCGCTTCGACGAGCTCGGGCGTATCGATGGGCAGGTCCATCCGGATGAACCCATCAAGCAGGTCGACCCGGAGAATCCCGCTGCGGGTGGAAAACCGGATCGAAGTGGCGGACGGCACCCGTCCCGTCTCCCAGAGTATGTGAGCGCTGGCTAGGGTCGCATGGCCGCAAAGATCCACCTCGAACCGGGGCGTGAACCAGCGCAACTGGAACGCCTCCAAGCCGGGAACCACGAACGCGGTTTCCGAGAGATTCAACTCCCTCGCGACGCTTTGCATCCACTCGGCCGAGGCCGGTCTCGCCAGCGGGCAAACCGCCGCCGGGTTGCCGGAGAACGGCCTATTCGCAAAGGCATCCACGATGTAGATCGGCGTGGTCATGGGCGCGGTTGGGTCGCGAGATGTCGTTCTCGACGGCTCGACTCTACAGGAGGCCTCCCGACTGTGACCTCTTCAATAGGCCAGCGTTCGGGGACCGCCTACTCTGAGGGGACCCTGGGGCGGCGACCCCCCTCGTTCAACAGAAAGGACTCACCGTGGAACACAAGTTGAAGGTACTGGCTGTCGTGGACGCCAGCGGCATACGGAGCGGGCTCGCGGAGGTCTTCTCCCGAGATTCCATCGCGTTGCACCACGCCCAGTCCGGCGCGGCCGCCTTGATCCTCACTGGAAACTCGCTCTACGACCTGCTGGTCATTGAAGAACCGCTCGCGGACCTTCCCGTCGACAGCCTGCTGAGCTCCCTGCAGTCGCTGGAATGGGCCAGTGCCGGCGCTCCCGCCCTGGTCATGGCCAAGGAGGCGAAGCTCGAGTCTATTCGCAGCCGGCTCGAGCCGTACCCGGCCAGGGTCCTCCCCGACTCGGCGCTAAAGGGCGAGATTCAGCAGGCGGTGTCGGAGTTGCTGGGCGTCTCGGTTCGAAGCTCCTCTAGAATGATGGTCAACGTCACGGTCCGAGCGGGCAACGAGTCGACCCTGCGCTGTTTTCAGTCGGAGAACGTCTCCGAATCGGGTCTGCTCCTGCGAGGCGCCAAGGGTCTCGCGGTCGGAACCCGGGTCCAACTCGAGTTCGCGCTGCCCGACGAAGCCGAGCCGGTCCAAGGCACAGCTCTGGTCGTGCGGCACACGGCGAACGGCGAGGCTCCAGGTGTGGGACTGCGCTTCGTCGAGCTCGAGCACTCCGAGATCATGCGACTTCGAAGATTCGTGGACCGCAACCTCGGACATCAGACGCCCGGCGCGAGCCCGGACGAAGTGGACGAAATCACCGAATCGTCGGCCGCCAGCCTCTAGGCGGTCACGTCAGTCGGACCGGCCGACCAACTCGCGCTGGCTCTGCCGGAGGCGCTCGAGCTCAGCAGCGTAGCGCGCTCGCCACTCTTCGAGGGCGTGCCGCAACTCCTCGTGAGCCGCTCGCGCTGCCTCGAGGCGAGGGGCGAGCTCCGTTCGAATCTTCAGCACTTCTGCGCGCATCTCGGCGAGCTCTGCTTCAGTCGGCAATGCCAAGCGAGCCTGTTCGCGAACCTCGGCGAGCAAGCGCTCACGATTCTCCGGAGTCCGCGCGGCTTCGTAGCGTCTCGCCGCCGCCTCCATCTGTCGTTCTGCGCCCTCTAGCCGGCGCTCCGACATCGCCTCCTGCCGCGCAAGCGCCTGCTCGAAACGGCTCTCTACGTCTCTCTCCCATAGCCGTTCGAGATCGCGCTCGAAAGCCTCGACGATTCGCTCGAGGTCGCCCTCGTGCTGGTCCTCGAAGCGTTCGAGCTCCGCCTCCCAACGTTCGATCTCTCGTGCCGCCTGGCGGCGATGAGCCCTGGAACCGTGCGTTCCGTTGCCTTCTTCGAGTCGCTCCTCTAGCTCCTCCAGGTCGTCTTCGAGGTCCTCGACGCCGTCTTCGAGCTGGTCCTCATACTCCTCGACGAGCAACTCCAGTTCCTCGTCGGAGGCGTCCTCGGCCATCTCCAGCTCCCGGTCGAGCTCGTCCTCCAGCACCTCGAACTCACTTTCGATGCGATCTTCCAGCGCGTCGAGCTCGTCTTCGAGCGCTTCCTCGAACTCGTCCATCTCCTCGTCGTAGCTCTGCCAGTCGTCGGACTCGGAGTCGGAATCCTTGCCGGAGTCCGAAACCCAGCCGGATTCGGAGTCGCAATCGTCCTCGGCTTCCGGAGTGGGGGCGCTCGGAGCCAAGGGCGCGGCTGCCAGCCGGGCGGTGACTGCCGTCGCTTGGGGAGCCCGAGCCGGCGCGGGAGAGACTTCAGGTGAGATGGCCATCGGTGTTGAAGCGAGGGTGGGGGCGATCGGCGGCACTACCTCGGCTGGAGGCGCCGTTAGCGCTCGGCTCGGAGCCGGGGCGACAGCCGGCATTGGGGCCGGCTCGGAGTCCGGCTGCCGAACCGGCGCGAGGACCGGGTCCGTTTTGGCCAGCGACGGAGGACGCGGAGACGGTGAGGCAACTATTTCGGGCGCCGGCGCAGTCGCTGGAGGCGCACCAGGCGCCGGTGCGACAACGGGAATCGGTCCAGGAACCGCAGCTGCCGATGGCCCCTTCGCCATCGGAACGGGCGGGCTTTCGAGCACAACCGCCACGGGCGGCGCGGGCTCCAAGACCGGAGCGGCGGCGACGGCCGGCCGG
>CALZIK010000086.1 GCA_945787635.1 Thermoanaerobaculia bacterium
CAATGGCCATCAAGGTAAAGGGCGCCGCGATCCTGGCTCGCAAGACGTTCGTCAGAGACGAGTACGGAGAGGGAGCTTGGAGCAAGATCCTCGACGCCGTGCCCGAGTCGGATCGGGAGGAGCTCGACGGAACCATCCTCGCCTCGACCTGGCACCCGTTCGAGCTCAACGATCGCCTGGACAGCGCAATCGTCGCGGTCCTGGGCGAAGGCAGCAAGGAAATCTTCGAGAAGATCGGCAGGGCCTCGGCTCGACAGAATCTCTCAGGCCCGCACAAGGCCTTCGCATCCCGGCGGGATCCCGATTGGTTTCTTTCGGCGACCGATCGCATCTACGGCTTCTACTACGACACGGGCCATCGCACCTTCGAGCCCACCGGTCCGAACGCCGGCGTCATCACGACGTTCGACGCCGAGACCTTCTCGGAGACCGACTGCCTGACCGTCATCGGCTGGTACAAGGAGGCGCTCGAGATGTGCGGCGCGAGCGAAGTGGCGATCGACGAGGATGCCTGCCGCGCTCGCGGCGACTTGGTCTGCCGTTACCGGGTCACCTGGAAAAGCTAGCGCGCAGAAGGCCCGTTCTTCGGACCGCGGCCGTAGCCGGTCGCGATGGCCACCACGACCACCGCCAGAAGCGCCCAGGAGTGGAAGTTGAAAAGCCCCGCTTCGAGCGGCGAGATCCGGGGCATTCCGGCCACCTCGCCCGAGGCCGACGTGCTGGCCGCCAGGATCGTGGGAATGCAGTACGGCAGCAGGAACGGCCACGTGCATACCGTGGCATCCAGAATATTGGCCCGGCGGCACGCATCGAGACCGAAGCGGCCGCCTACCCGGCGGGCGAACGGGCCGACGGCCAGAATCGCGACGACCGAGTGGGTGATCAGTAGAACCGCCGCCGAGACGGTCGCAAACGACCACACTTCAGCGCTCCGCGGTCCGGTGGTCCGGTGCTCAGCGTACGCGACCAGGCGATCCATCACCCCGGTCGCTTCGAGACCCGCAACCAGACCCATCAAGAAGATCGTGAACACCGAGACGCCGATCGCCCGATCGATGCCGTCGATCACAAGGCCCCGCGCGCTGAACTGCTCGGGATCGACGTAGAACAGCTGCGCCGGCTCGATGAGACCGAGCGCGAGCGCGGCGAGACAGGCCGCGACCGCGCCGGCAAAGAGCCCTTCGAGAAGGTGGCGCCCGGCGAGCAGGAGGCCGATGACCAGGGCGGGAACCGCGAGCATAGGAAGCGCGGCGGCGCTCCGAGACTGCGGCGTGCCGAGGGCCAACTCGGCCGTCGCACCTCCGGCTGCAGACAGCGCTTCCGGCGCAGAGCCCAAGGCTCCGTAGAGAATCATGGCGAGGGCCGCCGCCGGGATCGCGTAGCGCATGCGTGACCTCACCACCGCGCCGATCTCGGCTCCTTGTGTAGTGGCCGAGGCGATCGTGGTGTCCGACACCGGCGAGATGTTGTCGCCGAAGGTCGCGCCGCCGATGATCGCTCCCATCAAGATCACGGGGCTCGTGGCGAGCGCCGCGCCCGCCGGGTACAAGAGCGGCCCGGCGATGAGAATGGTGCCAAGACTGGTGCCGGTCGACGTTGATACGAGGCAGCAGATCAAAAAGGCGGCCACCGCATAGCCGGCTCCGAACACCCCCACGGATTCCGCAAGCCAAACCAGGGCATCGACAAAACCGCTCGCGTTCATCACCGTGCCCAGGATGCCCGCCATGATCCAGGCCATGATCATGAGAGCCACGAGGGGCTGGCTCATGCCGGCCACCAGCGTCTCGGCGTAGCGGCGCCGATCCCGCGCCAACCCCATCCCCAGAACCAACCCGAGCAACAGGATCGGCCAGAAGCCCCGCTCGTCGGGAGCGCCGGCAAGCCCCAGCCAGATGATGCCCACGAAGAGCACCACGAACGGCACGAGCGCGCCGGTCATGCCGCCGTGGAAACGGAGGGCCTCGGAAGCCGTATCGTTCGAGTCGGTCAAGTTGGCGCAGACAGTAGCAGACGCGCAGCGACTATCATGTGCGTCGAACGCACCCTCGAGGAGAGCCGAGCATGAGCGAAACCCCGTCCTCTCAAGAGACCCGGCACGGCGACGAGTTCCGGCTCTACGACCTACGCGTCGAGGTCATCGGAACCGAGCGGCCGATGGTCTGCAACCACAAGGCCGGCGACTACTTCGAGCTCTCCGGCGAAAACGTTTCGTTTCCGCCCGGGCAGACCTTCCCGCTCTACCCGCTCGCGGCACTGCTGCCGTTCCTGCCGGCCAAGCAGCGCCTGACCGAGCCCACCGACTGGATGACCACCGACACCGACATCGCCTGCCCGGATCCGCATTGCGGCGGGCGCTTTCGCATCACCCGCACCGGGGTGCGCACCTTTCGCCATGGCGAGGTCACCGCGGTGCCCCTCGGGCAAACACCGGCGCCGGCGGGCCCCGAGGCCGACGATTGAGATCCGAAGCAGGCGCTTCGGTTCCGCGAGCCGAGCTGGCTCCCGGCTACTCCATCGCCCGATTGATCCAGGGTGGATGGCAGCTGACGCCCGACCATTCGGATCGCGAGATCGATCGCACTGCTCAGATCGACAGCTTTCTTCGCACGGCCGAAGCCGGCTTCACCACGTTCGACTGCGCCGACATCTACACCGGTGTCGAGAAGCTCTTCGGCGAGTTCCTCCGCGCCTGGCGCGCGGGCGGCCGGGACACCGACCGGATCCAGATCCACACCAAATACGTGCCCGATCTCGCGGCTCTCGCGACCCTGACCCGAGCCGACGTCGCACGGGCCGTCGATCGGTCGCTCGCGCGGCTGGGCGTCGAGCGGCTCGATCTCGTGCAGTTTCACTGGTGGGATCACGGTGTGCCCGGGTTCCTCGAGACCGCGGGCTGGCTGTCCGACCTGATTCCAACCGGCAAGCTGCGGTCGATCGGCCTCACCAACGTCGCCACCGCGGACATGCGCGAGCTCACCGCGAGCGGCATCAACGTGCGGGCGAACCAGGTCCAGTACTCGCTCCTCGACCGCCGCCCCGAGCGCGGCCTGAGCTCACTGTGCGCCAAGACCGGCGCTCGGCTTCTCTGCTACGGCGCCCTCGCCGGCGGTTTTCTCTCGGAAGGCTATCTGCGTACGCCGGTCCCGCATGAGCCTCTGTCGAACCGATCGCTGGTGAAGTACCGGCTCATCGTCGAGGAGTACGGCGGCTGGAAGGCCTTTCAGAATCTGCTCGACACCGTCGCGCAGATCGCCCGCAAGCACGAGGTGAGCCTCGCCAACGTCGCCGCCCGTTGGGTGCTCGAACGCTCCGGTGTGGCCGCGGTCATCCTCGGCGCGAGCCGGTCCGATCGGCTGGTAGAGAACCTGCGGCTGTTTTCCTTCGAGCTCGATCCGGACGATCGCCGCGCGCTCGAGCGGCACTGCAACGGGCATCCGGGCCCTGAGGGCGACATCTACGAGCGCGAGCGCGACCGCTCGGGGCCGCACTGGGCGATTCTGCGAACCGGGCTCCATCAAGGCTGAAACCTCGGAGGATTCATGAAGCGATTGCTGCTGACTCTCCTACTCGTCTCGACCCTGGTGCCGGCCACCGGCTGCGGCGGCGCGAGCGCGCCCGATCCGGTCGAGAGCGACCAGGTGACCGCACCGGCGCGGCTCGTCGCCGAGTATCTCGAGCGCTACTTCACGACCTTTCCCAATCAAGCGACCGCGGCCGGGCGGCACGAGCTCGACAGCCGGCTCGAAAGCCTCGACCCCGCCGCCCTGGCCACGTGGCTCGAATACAACCGCGAGGCGGCGGTCAGGGCCGAGCAACTGCTGGCGGATCCGGCGACAGCGTTCGAAGATCGCCTCGACCTCGAGCTGCTTCAACGGCAGGCGCAGAAGGTCGTCCTCGAGCTTGAAATCGAGGACCTGCCGCGAACCTCGCCGCTCTACTGGAGCGGCATGCTGAGCAACGCGACCGTGCAGCTTCTGGTTCGCGACGACGTGCCCCTGGGAGAGCGGCTCGCGGCGGCCGCCGAGCGCGCGCGCCAGCTCCCCCGACTCGCCGGCGAAGCCCGGGAGGCTTTGGGGTCGAGCGACCCGTCTCGGATCGCGCCGGAGCTCACGGCGATGGCGGCACGTCAGTTGCGAGCTTCCGCGACCTTCTATCGCGAGGGCTTCGCGCGCGCCGCCGGAGACCATGCCGAGCTAGCCGCGGAGCTTGCGACCGCCGGTAGCGCCGCAGCGACGGCCCTCGACGCGCTCGCCGACTTTCTCGAGGAGCTCGACAGCCGAGCCGGCGGCTCACCTCGGCTCGGCAAAGCAATCTACGCACAGAGGTTCCGGATTGTCACTGGAGTGGCGGATCCGGTCGAATCGATTCTCGCGCACGCGCTCGAGGCGCTCGAGGCCAAACGCGCCGAAACCGCCGGCTACGGACGCGAGGTGTGGGCCGACCTCTTCCCGGGAAAGCCCGCGCCGGAGGATGAGACGGAGCTGGTGAGCCGACTCTTCGAGCGCGTCGCCGCCGACCGCGCTCGCGACGTCGAGACCTTCGTCGAGCACTACCGCCGGCTGATCGCGGAATCGACCGAGTTCGTGCGCGAGCGAGACATCGTCACCCTCCCCGAGCCGCTGACTCTCTTGACCGACCGCTCACCCGCGTACTTCATCGGACAGAGCGTCGGAGGTGTCTACCCGGCGGGACCCTACGCCTCACCCGACGCGCCGACTCTGCTGTTTCTGCCGACACCGTCGGCCGGTGCCACGCCCGAGCAGAAGGACGCCTTCTTTCGGGACTTCAACGAGCACTTCAACACCATGATCACGCCCCACGAGATCATCCCCGGGCACTATCTCCAGCTCAAGTACGCCGCTCGGCATCCGCGCAAGATCCGCGCGATCTTCGGCGACGGCGTCTACATCGAGGGCTGGGGGACCTTCAGCGAACGGCTGATGCTCGATCTTGGCTGGGGCGGTCCGCTCGACCGGTTGGCACACCTCAAAAAGCAGCTCGAGAACATCGCTCGCACCATCGTGGATATCCGCGTGCACACCGAGGAGATGCCGCGCGACGAGGTTCTCCGCTTTGTCAGGGAAGAAGCCCTTCAAGATGAGCAGTTCGCGGCCAACATGTGGCGCCGGGCGATCACCAGTTCGCCCCAGCTGACGTCCTACTTCCTGGGTTATCTGCAGGTCCATGGGCTCTATGAGGACGTGATGCTCGCTCGGGGCGACGCCTTCGAGCTGAAGGAGTTCATGAACGGCATGATGGAGCTGGGGCCGGTGCCGGTACGCCACTACCGGGCGCGGATGCTCGACAACCGGTAGCGGTCGACCTCCGTATCGACCGAAAATTGTAGCGGTCGACCCCCGTGTCGACCGAAAGAAGAAAA
>CALZIK010000087.1 GCA_945787635.1 Thermoanaerobaculia bacterium
GGAGCACGCGGCGGCCGCCCGGGCGCGCGCGCCGCGGGAAGCTCGGACAACGGTTTTGGCGACGGCACCGGTAGCACCGCGGTGCCGGTCGAGATCGCTCCCGCCGAGCGCCGCTCGATCTCCCAGTACATCCAGACCAGCGGCACGCTCGAGGCCGAGAACGAGGTCGACCTCGTCGCTCGCATCAGCGGCCCGATCGAGGAGCTTCGCACGGAAGAAGGCAAGACCGTTCGCAAGGGCGAGCTTCTCGCGCGAATCGACGACGACGACGTCCGCTCGCAAGTCGAGATCTCGCGCGTCAGCCTGGAAGAGACCCGGCTCAACTACGAGCGCGCCCAGCAGCTCTACGAAGATCAACTGCTGAGCCCCGAGGCCTACGAGCAGGCCAAGAGTCGATTCGAGACCGCGCGGGCTCAGTACGACGGAAATCAGCTCCTCCTTGGCTACACCGAGATTCGCGCGCCCTTCGCCGGGCAGATCGTCGCTCGTTATGTCGATACCGCCCAACAGGTGTCGCCCAACACGCCGCTCTTTCGCCTCTCGGACTTCAACCCGCTGCTCTGCACGGTGCAGGTCCCGGAACGCGACCTGCCCAAGCTCGAGATCGGCCAGAGCGCGTACCTGACCGTCGAGGCCTGGCCCGGCGAGCGATTCACGGCCAGGGTGCTTCGGATCAGCCCGGTGATCGACTCGGCTACCGGTACGGTCAAGGTCACGCTCGACGTCGACGCCCGCGACCGGCTTCGGCCGGGCATGTTCGCCCGTGTGTTTCTCGAGACCGACACTCACGAGGACGCCCTGGTCATCGCCAAAACGGCGCTTTCCCTCGAGAGCCTCGGCGACACCGTGTTCGTCCACAACAACGGCGTCGCCGTGCGCCGGAACGTCTCGATCGGCTTCGAGGAAGGCGACATCGTCGAGATCCTCTCGGGTCTGGCGCCCGGGGACGAGGTCGTGACCGTCGGCCAGGACGGCCTGAGCGACGGCACGCCGATCCAGATTCTGGGCAAGCCCGGAGCCGGATCGCAGAGCGCCGGAGCCCGTCCGGGCGAGGTCGCACCCACAGCGTTCGGCGGCCCTCCGGGCGGAATGCCCGACCCCGGCCGGATGACCCCCGAACAGCTCGAACAGCTCAAGCAACGGATGCGCTCGCAAGGTCTGTCCGAAGACCAGATCGAAGAGCGGCTCAAGAGGATGCGCGAGCGCGGCCAAAGCGCGGGCGCCTCGCCCTCGAGACAGTGATTCGGAGTCGATGAGCGCCACCGCTCCAGCACCCTCGACCGCGCCGCCCGGCCCCAAGCCGCTGCCCGTCGTCGGCAACCTGCCCGAGCTGCGCCGCAACCCCATGGAGTTCTACGCGCGCCTCGCGCGGGAGTACGGCGGCTTCTCTCGCTTCTTCTACCTCGGCAAGCCCACCTATCTGGCGGCGTCTCCGGACGCCATCAAAGAGGTGCTGGTCGACAAGCGCGAGATCTACGTCAAGAACACCCGGTATGCGCAGGCCCAGAAGGCGATCGGCAAGGGTCTGCTCCATGCCGAAGGCGAGACCTGGAGACGGCAGCGCCGGGTAACCCAGAACATCCTCAACAAGAAGTCAATCCGAGAACAGGTCGCCGGAGCCGCCGCCGTGATCGAGCCCGAGCTCGAGACGTGGCGCGAGGCCGCGCGAACCGGCCGTCCGGTCGACATCGAGCCCGACCTCACCCGGATGGTCCAGCTTCTGATCGGACAGTGGATTCTCGGCTCGGAGTTCGAGCGCCACGGCGAGCGGGTCACCGAGCTGGTGGCGGCGATGCGCGAGAACTGGCCCAAACCGCCGCGCTCGGTATGGGCTCAGCTCAAGCCGCCGCCGGTCTTCAAGCTCAAAAAACTCAACGGGATCATGGACGCGCTCGACGAGGTCATCTTCGCGGCCATCCGTGGTCAGCGTGAATCCGACGCCGATGACTTCTCGCTTCTGTCCGGGCTCGCCCGCGCCGAATTCGAAGACGGCGAGCGCTTCTCCGACCAGTCGCTTCGCGACCAACTGCTCACCCTCTACCATGCGGGATTCGAGACCTCGGCCGCGAATCTCACCTTCCTGTTCTACGAGCTCGACCACCACGAAGGCGTCCGCAAGCGGCTCTACGGCGAGGTCGATCGGGTGCTGGGCGACCGCAGTCCAGAGGGCGCTGACATTCCGGAGCTCGAATACACCGGCTGGTGCCTCAGCGAGGCCCTGCGCATCTATCCGCCGGCCTACAATTTCACGCGGGTCGCGCTCGAGGAGCACACCCTGTGCGGCTACCCGGTGCCCAAGGGCTCGATGGTGATCGTCTCGCCCTACGCGACCCACCGCATGGAAGAGCTCTACCCCGATCCGCTCCAGTTCGACCCCGAGCGCTTCGGACCTGAGACCTCCGAAGGCCGCTCACAGTTCGCCTACATCCCGTTCGGCGCCGGTCACCGCTTCTGCGTGGGCCAGCCTCTCGCTGAAGTTCAGACCAAGGTGATCGCCTCGATGATCTGCCAGCGCTTCACGCTCGAGTGCGTTTCCCAGAGCCCGGTCGAGACCCAGCCCGGCACCGTGATGCGGCCGGTCGGCGGCATGCCGATGAAGATTCGCCAGCGCGGTCGATCCGGACCCGGCGCGGCCTAGGACGCCGGCTCGTGAAGATCGTCCAGTTCTCCACGCGAAGACCGGTGTCGGTCTTCATCTTCGCCTTGGCGGCGACGGTGTTCGGACTGGTCGCCTTCCAGCGCCTGGCGCTCGACCTGCTTCCCGACATCACCTATCCCTCGCTCACGGTGCGCACGGAGTTCGAGGGTGCCGCGCCGGTCGAGGTCGAGAATCTCATCACCCGGCCGATCGAGAACGCGGTCGGCGTGGTCAACAACGTCGAGCGGGTGACCTCGAGCTCG
Organism: Thermoanaerobaculia bacterium; assembly: GCA_945787635.1. GTDB lineage: Bacteria > Acidobacteriota > Thermoanaerobaculia > Multivoradales > JAHEKO01 > CALZIK01. Next base: position 2,902 of record CALZIK010000087.1, read on the forward strand.
CGCACCGACGTCAGCGAGGTGACTCTCGAGTTCTCGTGGGGCACCGATATGGATCTCGCCGCGCTCGACGTGCGCGAGCGCCTCGACGTGCTGCTCCTGCCCGACGATGCCGAACGGCCTCTGCTGCTGCGGTTCGACCCCTCGCTCGATCCAATTCTCCGGCTCGGGCTGACCGGCGACGACGACCTCATCCGGCTTCGGCTGACCGCCGAAGAACAGGTCAAGCGGTCGCTCGAGCGGATCGAAGGCGTCGCCGCGGCGGTGGTCTCGGGCGGCCTCGAGGAAGAGATCCAGGTGCGGATCGACGAGCGGTTGCTCGCGGCCCAGGGGATTGCTATCTCGCGCGTCGCCGAGCGCCTCGGCCAGGAAAACATCAACCTGACGGGCGGGCGGCTGAGAGAAGGCCAGACCGAGTTTCTGGTCCGAACCGTCAACGAGTTTGTTCGCCCCGAGGACCTCGAGGATGTCGTCCTGTCGAGCGCGGGCGGCGCGGTGATCCGATTGCGCGACGTCGGCAAGGTCGTCCGCCACCACAAGGAGCGCGAAATCGTCACCCGCATCGACGGACGCGAGAGCGTCGAGATCGCGATCTACAAGGAAGGCGGCACCAATACGGTCGCGGTCTCGGACGCCGTCACCGAGCGAATCGCCGAGATCGAGGCCAGCCTACAGGAAACCAGCGGCAGCCTGCGCCTCACGGTGGTAACCGACCAGGCGCGCTACATCCGCCAGTCGATCTCCGAGGTTCTCAAGACCGCGATGCTCGGCGGCGCCTTCGCGATCGCGGTCCTGTTCGTGTTCCTGAGGAGCTGGAAAACGACCACCATCGTGGGCCTGGCGATTCCGATCTCGGTGATCGCGACGTTCTTTCTGATGTACGCCTTTGGGATCTCGCTCAACATTATGTCCCTGGGCGGCCTGACCCTGGGCATCGGGCTTCTGGTCGACAACTCGATCGTGGTGTTGGAAGCGATCCAGCGTCGACTGGATCGGGGCATGAAGGCCGTCGAGGCCGCCGACCGGGGAACCTCCGAGGTCGGCCGAGCGGTGGTCGCGAGCACGATGACGACGATCTGCGTCTTCGTCCCGATCGTTTTCGTCGAAGGCGTGGCCGGGCAGCTCTTCGGCGACCAGGCGCTGACCGTGACGTTCTCGCTCATCGTCTCGCTTCTTGTGGCGCTCACGGTCATCCCGATGCTCGCCTCCCGAAGCTGGACTCCCCGAGAGGACACGCCCGAAGAGGCGGCCGAGAGCCGGCCCGCTAAGGTCGCCGTGCGCGCGACGGTGCTGATCCTGAGGCCGGTCAAGTGGCTGGTGACCTCGATCGCCAGGCTCGTCCATGGACTGTTCTCGCCGATTCTCTCCTTCTTCGGCTTCCTCCTCGACCGCCTGGACGGCGCCTACACTCGAGTGCTGGGCCGCGCCCTCGCGCGGCCGTGGGTCACCATCGCGCTCGCGGTCCTCGTCCTCGCAGCCTGTCTGACCCTGGCGCCCCGGCTCGGCCGCGAGCTGGTTCCCGAGCTCATTCAGGGCGAATTCTTCGTCGACGTCGAGATGCCGCCGGGCACCAACCTCGAAGTTACGGAGCGGCGCCTTGCCCGCCTCGAGCGAGCGGCCGCCGGCCTTCCCCAGGTCGCGACCGTCTACGCCATTGCCGGCGCTTCCAACGAGCAGGGCGGCTCGGCGGGCGAAACGCGGGAGAACATCGGCCAGGTGACGATCGTCCTGACGCCGCCGACCTCGCGCGAGCGTGAAGAGGGGCTGATGGCCGATCTTCGGACGGCTCTGGACGCCCAGGAGGGCCTCGACTATCGCTTCGGCCGGCCCTCCTACTTCAGCTTTCGAACGCCGATCGAGGTCGAGATCCGGGGCTTCAACCTGCCGCTCCTGCGCCGGCTCGCCGACGACCTGACCGCCCGCATGCGCCGGATTCCCGGCATCGAGGACGTCAAGTCCTCGACCGAAGGCGGCAACCCCGAGCTCCAGATCCGCTTCGATCGCACTCTGCTGGCCAAGTTCGGCCTGACCATTGCCGATGTCGCGCCCGTGGTGCGCACCAAGGTCCAGGGCACGGTAGCGACCGACATCCAGCGGCAGGATCGGGCGATCGACATCCGGCTCCAGGCCGCCGACGAGTATCGCGACAACGCCTCCGATCTCGAGCGTCTGATCGTCGCCCAGAGCGGCGGCATCAACATTCCCCTTTCGGCGGTCGCGACCGTCGCCGAGGTCGAAGGCCCGGCCGAGATCCGCCGCGCCGAGGGTGACCGAGTCGCGGTCATCACCGCCAATCTCGCCGGCCGGGATCTGGCCGGGGTCTCCGAAGACATCGGCCGCGCGCTCGAGGCCCTGGACCTTCCATCCGGCTTCGATTCGACGATCGGCGGTCAGCGCCAGGAGATGGAGGTCTCCTTCAATTCGATGCGGCTCGCGATTCTCCTGGCGATCTTCATGGTGTACCTGGTGATGGCCTCGCAGTTCGAATCGCTTCTCCACCCCTTCGTGATTCTGCTGAGCGTGCCATTCGCGTTGATCGGCGTGCTGCTCGTCCTATTTCTCTTCGGAGTCAACCTCTCGATCGTCGTTCTGATCGGCGCGATCCTCCTAGCCGGCGTCGTGGTCAACAACGCGATCCTCCTGGTGGACTACACCAACCGCCTGCGCCGGGAAGGCGAAGCCAAGCTCGAGGCCTTGAAGCAGGCGGGCCGCGTTCGCCTGCGGCCCATTCTCATGACCACCTCGACGACGGTCCTCGGGCTCCTGCCGATGGCGATCGGCCTCGGCGAAGGCTCCGAGCTTCGCAGCCCGATGGCTCTGACCGTGATTGGCGGTCTCCTGACCTCGACCCTTCTGACCCTGGTTCTGGTACCCGCGGTCTATAGCGTGCTGGACCGCAAGCCCTGACTCGCCGACACCCCCACTAGAGAGCCGCCTCCACCGTCGGCGGTCTTGGGAAGCCGCCCGGCCACTAGCGCCCCGCCGGCGAGTAATCCTCGGGCAGCGGCGTCTCTTCGCGGTAGGCCTCGACGCCTCGGTTCACGAACTCGAGGACCTTTTCGGCGTGAGCCCGAATCAGCTTCGCGACTTGCGGATCCTCGGAGGTCTCGGTCACCACGACCCCACCCTCGACGTCTTCGATCGCAATATCGATCGCGTCGGCGTGATCGAAGAGCTCGACAAACAGCGGATCCCACATGCGAATCCGGCCACCGGTCTCGACCAGGTCGGCCATCTCGCGGACGTGCTTCCGGAGCTCGGAAACCAGCGCCGCGTCTTTCGTGGTGGTCACCGTCCGCACCCCGCCCGGGATCTCTTCGATCTTGCGCTCGATCGACTCGTGCCCGTCGATGAGCGCCCAGGTCGACTCCATCAGGGCGCGATGCCCCCGTCCCATGCCGGGCCCGCGCATTCCGGCACCCATTCCGGCGCCCCGTCCGCCGCGACCCTGGCCTCCATGTCGGCCACAAGCACAACCTCTCGGGCAGCCGAGATCAGCGTTGGAGGTTTCGGCTCGCATCCGGGAAGGCGCCGGCTTCGCCGAAGCCGCTCGCGCACCCCAGCGCTCGCAGCCGGACACCGCCGCGATCTGAACGCCTTCGTCCGCGCCGGTCTCGGGAGCAACGGTCCCGCTTGCCGAACCTTGATCGGCCGTGTCCGTCCCTGCGGCCAACGGTCCTCCGGCCATCAGGAGAATCAGCGCCGCCGCGCCGACGACGACCCTCAGGGTTGCTACTTTCAATGGGGTGCTCATACCGGGACTCCTTTCGAAATCGGATTCAAAGAAACGGTCCGGGCGATGGTGGCCGGAGGCCAGCTCGTTCGGCATCGCCCTCGTCTCTTGAGAGACAGTTCCAGTTCGGGAGGTTCCCGAACCCGCGCCCGCTGCCCGTCACGTTGGGGCCGGCGTCGCTCGTGAAACCTCGACGGACCTAGATTACACCCCTGCGGACGATGTTGGCCGAATGCCTTCGGCGTTCTCCGAGCAGAATCAGGGGAGGCGAGCCCTCCCTTCTGGCGGAAAGCCCGTTAGACTCTCTGCCCCGCAGGACCAACCAACCCCGAGGACTCCATGCAGCTAGGTATCGTCGGCTTTCCCAAGACCGGAAAAACCACCCTCTTCAATCTGCTCACCCACTCGCACGAGGCGACCGACAAGTTCTCGAAGAGCTCCGAGGCGCACGTCGCGATCTGCAAGGTGCCGGACGAGCGGCTGGAGAAGCTCTCCGCGCTCTTCGAACCGAAGAAGAAGACCCCGGCGACGGTCCAGTTCGTGGACATTCCCGGGGTGACCAAACAGGAAACCTCCGCGGATCTCAACCTCACCCAACTCAAGGACGTCGATGCCCTGGTGCACGTGGTGAGGGCGTTCGAAGATGAGGAGATCCCTCATCCGGAGGGCTCCGTCAACGGCGAGCGGGATCTCGCCTCACTCGACCTCGAGCTCGTCTTCGCAGACCTCGAGCTGGTCGAGCGCAGGATCGAACGCCTCGAGAAGAGCAAAAAGCGCGGACTCACCCCCGAGGAAAAGCACGAGCTCGATCTGCTTGTCGAAACCATCACGCCGGCGCTCGAGAACGAAACGCCGCTACGCCGGGTCGAGCTCGAGGAAGCCGACGAGAAGCGCCTGCGCGGCTTTCAGCTGCTTTCGGCCAAGCCTCTCCTTGTGGTCTGGAACGTCGGTGACGGCGACCTCGGGGCCGCGGCACCGGATGCCGGCAGCGATGTCCAGACCATCGTCATGAGCCTGCCGATCGAGGAAGAGATCTCGCAGCTTCCCGACGACGAGCAGAAGGAGTTTCTGGGCGACCTCGGCCTCGAAGAGCCCAGTCTCGAACGGGCGATTCGCGCCAGCTACGAGCTCCTCGGACTGATCTCGTTTTTCACCGTCGGCGAGGACGAGTGCCGAGCCTGGACCATTCGCCGAGGCACCGTGGCGCAACCGGCAGCCGGCACGATTCACTCGGACCTCGAGCGGGGCTTTATTCGCGCCGAGGTGGTCGAATGGGACACGCTTCTCGAACACGGTTCGGAGGCCAAGTGCCGGGACGCCGGGCTACTGCGGTTGGAGGGCAAGCAGTATGTGGTCAAGGACGGGGATGTTATGCATGTGCGCTTCAACGTCTGACTGTGGGGTCAGGGTGCAGCACCCTGACCCCACAGTCAGACGTTGAAAGCGGCCTCGCGGATTCGGTCGACAGAGACGTCGACCGCTACAAGGCTTACGGCAAGACCAGCCGGTGGAGCCACCGATGAATGGCGTCCCGCTTCCATTCGCCAGGTAGCGTCGGGCCCCGTGCCCGGCGTGCTGTCCTCAAAAGGCCGGCCCTCTACGTCAAGCCCTGGTCGCGCATCCTGCGCAGCACCTCGGCGCCGAGCTTCGAGTAGGCGTGCGCGCTCGGGGACCAACGCTCGTACTCGAAGATGGTCATTCCCGAGCGGGTGGCCTCGGCCACCGAGACGTTGACCGGAATCGTCGTGCGAAAGACCTTGCCACCGTGCTTGCGGCGGATCTTGCGGGACATCTCGTCGGTCATGTTGACCCGCTGGTCCATCATCGTCAGCAGAATGCCGAGAAGTCGCGGTTGCCGCCGGAAGTAGCCGCGCACATTCTCGAGGCCCTCGAAGAAGCGGTCGAGCGCGTCGAACGAGAGCTCGTGCGGCAGCACCGGCAGAATGTAGGCGTGAGCCGCCGCCAAAGCGTTGATGGTGAGAAGCGAAAGACCCGGTGGGCAGTCGATGATGATGGCGTCGTAGCGCCGCGAGATCGGTTGGATCGTCTCGATCAAGCGGCGCGCGCCGTTTTTCTTGCGCGCGAGGGCGATGTCGACTTCGGCCAGAGCCATCGAGCCGGTCAACAGATCGAAACGGTTGATGCCCGTATCGACCAGGGCGGCGGAGGCCGCGACGTCCCCCCTGAGGACGTCGGCCATCGAGGGCTCGAGATCCTGCGCCGGGACCCCGAGAGAGGCGGAGGCCGAACCCTGCGGATCGAGATCCACCACCAGAACCTTGAGCTCACTGTTGGCGAAGGCGGCGGCGAGGCTGACGGCAGTGGTGGTCTTGCCGACCCCGCCCTTGACGTTGGTGAGTGCCAGAATCATCGAGAGGTCCTTTCGTTCGCGGGCATTGGGACGATCGAGTTTACCAAGCGGCCTGCCGCATCGCCGAGGGCAGTTGGCTCTCCGGCCCGATCGCCGATGGCAGGCCGCGCAGGGCAGAAAAACGCATCGGCGGCTTGCGATCAGCGCCAGCGCCTCGGGATTCGGTCGATACGGGCGTCGACCGCTACATCTAGTGCGAGAGCAGATCTCAGGTGTAGGAAGGGTGTCCCAGGTTTCCTACGGTAAACTCCCCGCGGCTTCGGCCGCCCCCACAAAGGAGTTTCTTGATGCGCTTACGGTTCGCTCTGGCCCTCGCCGTCCTCGCCTTTCTGATATCGGGAGCCGCCATCCGTGCCGACGAACCGGTCGACTGGGACATGGTCAACCGGATTCGCACCGAGGGATTCCACCGCTCCCGGGTGATGGACACCCTCCAGCACCTGACCGACCGGATCGGTCCCCGCCTCACCGGCTCGCCGGCGATGAAGAGCGCAAACGAGTGGACGAAGTGGCAGCTGGCTGAGTGGGGCCTCGAGAATGCGCATCTCGAGGCCTGGGGACCGTTCGGCCGGGGGTGGTCCTTCGACCGGATCTCCGTCCACATGCTTTCGCCGCGCAAGACACCGCTCCTGGCTCTGCCCAAGGCCTGGACACCCGGGACCAAGCGCAAGACCAAGGGCCTCGCGATCAACGCGGTGCTCGAGGAAGCGGACGACTTCGAAGATTTCAAGGGCAAGCTCGAGGGCCGGATCGTCTTCATCGCGAAGGCCCGCGATCTCGAAGACCCGACGGCACCGAAGTTTCTCCGTTACTCCGAGGACGAGCTCCACAAGATGACCGATTTTCCGATCGAGGAGCCGCGCAGCTTCGCGAAACGGCGCCAGCGCATTCTCAAGAGGATCAAGTTCCGCAAGGCTCTCAACGACTTTCTAGCAGAGGAGAAAGCCCTCGCGGCGGTGGACATCAGCTCTCGAGACGGCGGCACGGTGCGCCTCGGCTCGGCCGGCTCGCGCGAGCCCGGCGAGAACGTCGGACCACCGACCGTCGCCATGATGGCGGAGCACTACAACTGGGTGGTGCGGCTGCTCGAGGAGGAGATCGAGGTCGAAATAGAGATCGAGGTCGATGCGCGGTTTCACGACGACGATCTGATGAGCTACAACACGATCGCCGAGATTCCGGGCTCGGATCCGAACGGCGAGATCGTGATGGTGGGCGCGCACCTCGACTCGTGGCACGCCGGCACCGGCTCGAACGACAACGGCGCCGGCTCGGCCGTCGCCATGGAGGCGCTGCGCATCCTCGAGGCTCTCGACGTTCAGCCTCACCGCACCATTCGGATCGCTCTGTGGAGCGGGGAGGAGCAAGGGCTCTGGGGCTCGATCGAGTACGTCCGCGAACACTTCGCGTCTCCACCCGAGCCGGAGGACGAAGACGAACGCAAGCTCAGCCCGCTCCTCTGGAAAGAGCAGTTCCCCAGAATGATCAAGCCCGCGCACGAGAAGCTCTCGGCGTACTTCAACCTCGACAACGGCAGTGGCAAGATTCGCGGCGTCTATACCCAGGAAAACGCCGCGGCCGCGCCGATCTTCGAGGCCTGGCTCAAACCGTTTCACGATCTCGGCGCCGATACCGTGACCAACCGCAATGCCGGCGGCACCGACCATCTGCCCTTCGATGCCGTAGGTCTGCCGGGTTTCCAGTTCATCCAGGACGGGCTCGACTACCGTTCCCAGACCCACCACACCAACCTCGACACCTTCGACCACGCCCGTGAAGAGGATCTCAAGCAGGCATCGGTGATCATGGCCTCCTTCCTCTACCACGCTGCCCAGCGGCAGGACCTCTTTCCGCGGGAGCCGATGCCCCAGCCACCGGTCGAGAAGGATGAAGAGGACGAAGAGGACTCGGACGAATAGGGTTTCTTGATCTACTTCACGTAGAACGCGACCGGTTCCGTCACCAGCGGTGCCGAGTCGGCTACCGTCCAGATCCGGGCTCGGGCTTCGTGACGGCCCTCGGCAAGCGGCCAGAGGAATCGGCGCTCGCCGGGGCCCGTAGATCCCACCTCTTGCCCGTTGACCAGCCAATCGATCCGGGCGATCCGGATCTCGCCGGCGATCTCGAACGGGAAGGCCTCGTCATCGTCCGGAATGCGCGGATCCCGCGCGAGATTGAGACCCGGAGACGGCTGGGTGAGCCAGGCTCGTGCCGAGCGAGAAACGGGGCTGGCCTCGGCTACGCGGTTCGATTCCAGCTGTTTCGACCCGTGGATCGCGCACGATGTCCTGGGGGCCAGACCTGGCCGAAACCACTCCGCGGTCGTCGGGCAACCCGGAACCGGCACGCGGCCGCTCACCGAGCAGATCGTCGAGCGACTCAGCTTGGGGCTCAGAAACAGCGGCCCCGGCTCGCCGGCACGCGCAAGCTCCGCAAAGATGGCGCGAAGCACCACCGCTGGGCCGGCCGAACCGGAGACACCCAGCATTTCGACCAGATCCAGGTTTCCCATCCACACTCCGACCGTGTACCGATCCGAAAAACCCATCGCCCAGGCGTCTCGATAGTCGTTCGACGTCCCGGTCTTGACCGCGGTGGGAACCGGAAGGGTCAAGACTCCGTTGCGCGAGAACTCGAGTCGGCGCGCTTCCGGATCGGCCAGGATGTCGGTGACGACCGAGCTGACCTCGCGGTCGAAGACACGCCTCTCGGCCGATGCCGATTCTTCTTCCAGAACTCGCGCCGGGCGATAAAGCCCTCCGCGGGCGAGCGTCGCATACGCCGAGGTCAGCTCGAACAGGGAAACCTCGCCGTTGCCCAGCGCCAGGCCCTCGCCGTAGAACTCGGAGTGCTTGTCGAGACTCTCGAAACCCAGACCTTTGAGGCGCTCGAGAAGCGCTGCCGGCGTGACCTCGGCGGCGGCGCGAACCGCCGGTATGTTGAGGGAGTTGCCTAGAGCTTCCCGCAGACGCAGCGGACCGTAGAAGCGCCCGCTGTAGTTCCGGAAAGCGTGCTGACCTCGGCCTACCGGCCGGCGGAACGGCGAATCGTCGAGCAAAGTGGCCGCGGTCCAGCCCTTCTCTAGGGCGAGCGCGTAGACGAACGGTTTGAGCGTCGAGCCGGGCTGGCGGCGCGTCAGGACCGCGTCGATCTGGCTCCCCGCGGCCTCGTCATCGAAACCACCTGCGTTGACCCATGCCAGAACCTCGTCGGTGTGGTGATCCAGGACCAGAGCGGCTCCGTCCCCGACCTGGCGTTCGGAGAGCGCCTCGATCTGGCGCTCGAGGGTCCGCCGCACCCGGGTCTGGAGCGACCCGTCCAGAGTTGTCCGGACTCGGACGGCGGCCTCCAGACCCGGGTGCGAACGCACGAACTGCACGAAATGAGGGGCTCGAACGTCCATCGTCGGTTCCGAGAGCTCGAGAGGATTGCCCGCGATCCGCGCCGCGGTGTCGTCGTCGAGCACTCCTTTCTGATGAAACCGCTCGGACAGGCTGCGCAAGCGCCTGAGCGCGGCGGCCTGGGATCGGCGAAGATCGAATCGACTCGGACTGCGCACCAGGACCACTAGCGCCAGCTGCTCCGCTTCGGTCAGGGTCTCGAGGTCACGATCGAAGTAGTCGCGAGCCGCCTGAACGACACCCCGGCGCCGCCGCGCATAGGGCACCTGATTCAGATAAAACTCGAGGATCTCGCCTTTGCCGAACCGCTTCTCCAGTCGTCGGGCCTCGAAACCCTCCACCCAACGGGACCAGAGAGTCCGCCGGCGCGGGTGCAGCATCCGAATCACCTGCTCGGTGAGCGTGCTCGCCCCACGCACCGCCCGGCCGGCGTGCAAGTTCTGAAGCGCCGCATGGCACCGGGCCTTCCAGTCGACACCGCGATGCTCGAAGAACCGCCTGTCTTCCGCCTCGACGAACGCTTGGCGCAGAAGGCTCGGCACCTCGTGGAGCGCGACGCCGTCGTGGAGATTCCAGGTGTTCTCGAAGGTGCGCGTCAGCGGCTGCCCGCCACGGGCCAGAACCTGGGTTCGAACAACGCCCTCGGCTACGGGCCGCAGGCTCTCGGGCAGGTCCTCGAGCGCCAGGGAGGTCGCCACCGACACGACGAGAACGCCCAGGGCGACACACACGACGCCGGCCGTAACCAGGCGGCCGGCAAGCGGCGCAAGCCTCCGCGGGTTCACTCGAGCGCCTTCACTCGCAGTGAGCCCGGATACCCCTGGCCAAACACGTCCGGGTCGTACATCTCCTCGACATGCAACGGCAAGATCCCGAACTCACCGGGAGCGATCACCTGCGCCGTGTACGACAAGAGGTAATTGCCCGCCGGCAGGTAGTCCGAGTAGAAGCGCACCGAGTCGTGCCTGAGCTCCTGGTGATAAAAGCTCCAGCGGGTGTAGGCATAGCGGCGCCAGTCGCTGTACTCGTAGTAGTAGGAGTCGCGGGGAAACACGTTCCTCGCCTTGTCGGCGTCAACGACAGAGGACGTGGCCAGATCGCGGTTCACCGGTTCCAGACCGCCGGGGACCGGATCGTCAACGACGACGAAGTTGCGAGGCGCGGGCAGGCTGACAAAGAGATCCACCCGGACCAACTCGCCCTGCCGCACGGAGAACGGATCCTCGAGCTTGATCCAAACGCCCTCGCGCTCGACGCTGTACTCGCGCCGAACGTCCATTCCCGCGTTGATCCGCCGCCGCTCGAGAGTCGCGGGCGAATAGAACAGCCCCACGGAGTAGTAGAGGCGTCCCTGTCCTTCACGCTCCAGGCTGACCGTGGTCTTGGTGCCGGGGTCCTGGGCGCCGAGCGGCCGTTCGAACTCGACGGCGGCATCGCGCAGATCGTCGAACTGGGCCTCGCCCAGCCCCTCTTCGCCAACCGCCACCCAGACGGTCATCGCAGGCTCGACGGCCTCGAACTCCCGACTGTACTCGATCAACGCCCGCGTGCAGAACATGTTCTCCTGGGTGTTCTCCCAGTGGCGCCGCTGCTCACGGGTCTGGGTCACGGTGCGAACGAGCTTGAACGGAAGATCGGCCGTGCCGGAGGCGAGCCGTGTCTCGGGCAGCAGCGCCAGAGCGCTCAGAATCGAGCAGTTGGTGCGAAGCTCCGAGTGCAGAATGCGCGCGTAGCCGTCGTCCAGCGCCTCCGAAAACACGATCTTGCCGCCGGTCTCATTGGAATGACTCAAGATCGCGTCTTCGACTTCCGCGCGGGCCTCCTCGGTCCCGGGCACGAGCTCGAGGGCCTGCAGATAGTGGGCTTTGCCAAAGAGGTCCATCTGCGGAACGTGGGAGCGGTACCGCGCCAGGTCCAGAAGCGTCACCTTGTCCGCGCGCGCTAGAGCCGCCAGCGCCACCGCGCGCACGCTCGACGCCATTCCCTTGCTGAAGAAGTCCGGAAAAGCGTCCTTGCGCAAGAGGCGCTCGAGATAGTCGTGAAGACGCGACTCGACACCGGCGGGAATCTCGTAGCCGAGCTCGCGGAGCCAACCGAAAGCAAGCGCCGTATAGGCGCTCAGATACGGGCTCACGTACCTGTCCTGCGGCGACCAATAGACCATGCCGCCATTGGGCGCCTGAAAATCCGCGGCGTCCTCGAGAACCGACAACGGCAGCTTCTTTGCTCCCGGCCATTCGAGCTCAGGGTCGAGGTAGCCGCGCAGCTCGAGGTAGTGAGCCGCCATCGTGCCCTTGGTGAGACGCTGTTCCCAGCACCAGTAGGGATAGTCGCGCACATAGTCGAACGCGCCTTCGAGCGAGCCGATGACTGTCGGGCTCGCGACGACGCTGATCCGTCCGACGTCCGTGCGGATGCCGAGGGGGAACTCGAGCTGCTCCTCGACTCGGTCCGAGTCGATGGTGCCATAGGTCGCGGCGGCCTCGACGGCTTGGTACCGACCCACCGGAATCGCGACCGCCAGAGCGTCAGAGTCGTTTCGATCGCCGGCGCTGATAAGAAAGTCGATCTCACCTGGATTTTCTGCCGCCACCGGGAAGCCGACCGTGTACCGCCGGAAAGGCTCGGCTTTGACCTTGGCCTTGAACGCCGGGCTGCCGCTGGCGGCACCGGCCGCGCTGCCACTGATCTTGAGCGTGCGCTTCTTGTCGGTGCGGTTCATCACCGTGAAGCGAGCCTCGAAGCGATCCCCCTCGATGACCTGATTGGGCAGAGCCGAGCGAATCTCGGTCGGACGGTTCACCTTGAAGCCAGCTTGCCCCAGACCCATGTAGTCACCGGGCGTCACCGCCAGGACCAGCACTCGCCACCCGGTGAGGTTGTCCGGCACCTCGAAGGCGACCTGCGCGCGGCCCTCTGGGTCCGCCTGAATGGAAGGGTTCCAGTAGCTCACAAACTCGAAGACCGAACGCAAAGCGGTGTCCGAGCCCCCGCCGCCCCCCGGATCGGCGCCCTTCTGCTCGAACTTCTGCCAGCCGATCAACGCCTCGAGCAGGTTGTGATTGAAGAGGTCGAGCGGGCGCAGCTCGTAGAGGCCCACGTAGGGATCAAAGAGATCGATTCCGCCCTTCAGCAGGTCGAACACAGCCTCGTCCAGCACCGCTACCGCGAACTCCATGTCGGGCGTGCCGCCTTGGCGATCTGCGGCTTGGATTTCAAGCTTGACCGTGTCGCGAGGTTTGAACTCCTCGCCGCTCACCTTGGCTTTGACATCCAATTCCTTGTACGGATCACGGACCGGAACGCGAACGTAGCCCATCCGGTAGCTGGGCTTGCCCAGATCCACTTCACCGTCTTTGGGGGGCGGCGCCACCCTGGGCGACATCGCGACCACCGAGAGATAGAACCCGGGCAGATAATCCGGCTTGACTTCGAACTCCAGAATCTGTGAGCTGTCGGAGAGGATCTCGATCCAGCTGTCGATCACCCCGAGGCGCTCGATCGTGACTAGAGCCCGGGCGCCGGGAAACGGATTCTTGACCAGGTAGCGAGCCCTCTCCCCCACGCGGAGGGTTTCTTTCTCCGGCTCGATCTGCAGATGATGACCGGACGGCTCCTGCCAGACCACCCTCCCCTTACCCACCGACCAACGCTCGATGCTGCTGGTGACCGGGCGATCCTGGCTGTCGCGAACCGTCGCGCTCAGCCGATAGGACCCGGCATGCTGGGGAGTGAACCGACACTCGACCGGCGACTTCGCGGCCTCGAGCTCGCACGAAGACTCCGGCTCCCAGCTGTGGCTGTACTGCGTCAGATAGGCATTGCCCGCACCCTTGACGCGCGCCGCCTTGGTCTTCAGGTGCTCGATCGTGAGCGAGACAGGCGTTCCGGGCGCGGAGGCTCCAGCTTCGTCGGAGACCACCACCTCGACCCCAGCCGGCTCACCCTCGCGCAAGACCCACTGTCCCTGCCTGATTCCGACGAATCGATCTCGGGCCGCGAATCGCGCGAACGCCGCCTGCGCGACGTACTTGCCGCGATCGTCGCGAACGGCGGTCTCCACGGTCAGTCGCCCGTAGAGCACCGAGGGCGCCGTCAACTCGAATCGGGTTTCGAGCTCGCCGCGATCGTCGGTGCTGGTCTCGGCGCTATGCACGGTCAAGCTGTTGCCGCCGCCGGTCTCGAACAGGAAGCCCTTGAAGACCGGGCTCGACGGCACGAATGGCACCGCCGTCACGGTCGCGTTCACTCGCGCCGCGGCGTCCAGATACGGCCCGCCCGAGTGCAACGTAGCCTGGCTGGCGACAACGACTTGCTCGCCCTCGCGATAGAGACCCGAGTCAAGGTCGGTCGTGACTCGAAATGGCGCCGGCGTGAAGTCGCTCACCAGGACATTGAGCGGGTTCCAGGACTCGCCGGCGCTCGAGCTCGACCGCAGCGTGAACTCATGCCAGCCGACAGCTCCGGTCTTGGGCACGACGAACCGACCGTCAAAGGCACCGAACTCATTGAGCTCGATGCCCTCACGGGCATGCACCACCTTGCCCTGCGGGTCTTTGACCTCCAGCTCGTAGGTGCCGACCGGCGCCGGCTCGAGGCGCCGGTTGCCTTCGCGTCGGACATAGATCTTGTACTCGATCTCATCTCCGGCCCGATAGATCCCTTGAGGCGTGAGACCCCAGGTCGTCAGGTGGCTGCCCCTGGCCATGTGGCGCTGAGGGACATACACCTCGCTCGGCCCCCTCGCTCGGACGAAGAAATCACCCGCGAGCGGCAAGATCGCGTGGTCCTCGCCTCGGGTGACTCGGATCGTGAGGTGCCGCTCGTCACGGTCCCGCCAGCGGAAGATCATCTCTCGGTCGGGGTCGAGCTCTGCGGCTCCGGGAAGCACAGCCAGGCCGTTTCCGTCGGTGACCGCCGCCGCGAGGACGCCGCTCGTACTGCGCATCGTCTCGAAGATTCGCGCCTGCACTTCGACCTCGGCGCCGCTCACCGGCTCTCCGGTGACCAGATCCGTCACCCACACCATCGAGTTGTAGAACCCGGTCTTGACATGGACCCCGAAAGGGGTCACCTGCGAGAAGAACCAGTACCCTCCCAACCGTCGTATCGGGTGGCGGTCACCGGTCAGTTCACTATCCCGCGCGTACAGATCCCGATTCGGGTCGCCGAACAGATCGCCCACGATCGCTCCCGACTCACCCACCAGCCAGTCACGCACCTTGAGCGGGTACCGGAAAGCCACATCCTCGAGCGCCGGAATTTCGAGCTCGACGTCGGGCTGGGCTTGCCCGACGTGGCTTGCGGAGCCGATGCGGTCGATCTCGACGAGCAGGCCGTCCAGATTGGTGACGACCACCGGAAGGTGGCTCTCGACCGACGATTCCAGGGTCGAGACCGGGTTCGTCAGCACCATCCGCGGCCGACGGTGAGAGGTTCGAAAGCGAAAGTCGATCGCCTCCGCCAGCGGCCTGTCGAACTCGTCGCGCAACTCGTCAGCCGCCGCGACGAGTCTGTATTCATTCGCCGCCTTGAGCGTCTCGGGCAGCCAATTGCCGTATCGATGCTCGGTCGGTGTGCTGCTCAGCCGCGAGTAGGAATAGACGTTCTCCCAGGGATCGTAGTCCTCGCGGCCGCCACGCAGGTCCGGAGACACCTCGAGATGATCGCGAAGAATCTCTTTGACGACCGGAGCGGTGAACACCAACCGCACGCCTCGTTGCGGATCGCACTTCGACGCGTCTGCTCGCTTACCGGGTTCTATGAAGATCGGCTCGTTCTCGAGGGCCCGGCACTCAACACCCAGAAAGCGGTGCTCGCCAAACGTATTGAAGACGACAAGCTCGCGACTCTCGACGCTCGGCTCGGCTCCTCTCTCGGAAAGAACTCCGGGCTCGACCGACAGGCTCAACCTGCTTCCAAGAGGCAGCTCTCTGACCGGTGCAATGATCCAGCTGGCCCGGTTCTGAGGATGAATCGACTCGACCTCGACCTCCCATCGCTCGGCCTGCCTCTTGAAGAAGACGTGATCCCTGATGGTTTCCACGCGCACCGGCTGGTTGAAGGTGACACGAATCCTCGGCGTTCCGGGCGAGTGCCACTGGTCGAACCAGACGTGACGAATCGCTGGACGCTGGGTTACGAACTCGTGGACGAGCCCTTCCTCCATCGCTTCGCCGTTGTCCGTCGTGAGACCCGGACGAACCACGATCCGGTAGCGAGTTGCCTCCACCAAGGCGTTCTCCTCGCCAAGTTGGCATGCCAGCGCGGACGTATTGAGCCATCGCCATTCGCAACTCGGATCCGGCGAAACCGAGATCGGGATCTCGGCGGCGGTGCGATCCATTCGCCCGACCGGGACCACGGGCCGATCGAATTGAAAGACGATCTGCCGCTGCTGGGGTACGTCTATTCCGCTCGGATTGACGCGAAGGAGCCTGAGGTTTTCGGATTGCGCTGGGAATGTCGTGGCGAGAACCGCCAGCAAGGCGGCAACAAGTGTCTGGTTCGATTTGATCCGGAAGGGTGTCGCCGACATCGGTCGCAGGCTATCCGGTCGTGGGTCCTCTTGTGGGGCTTGACGCTCGCATCTAGCACTTGCCTTGTGCAAACGGATTGCCAGAAAGCGCCCGCGAGATTTCAGAGAGGCACCGAGCCGCGAACCTCTTTCCAATCGGCGCACCGAACGACATCCGCGCCGCCCGCGAACTGCGAGCGGTTCCAGGGCCGGTCGAGAAGATGCACGCGCTGGCCCGCTTCTGCAAGTTGCTCGGCCATCGCGTGCGAGTCCTCGATGACCCAGGCATAGTCGCGCCCGAGAACCCGATCCAGAGGCACACCGCCCGGCGCGTGTCCATACTTCTCGACGAAGATGAGCTCGTCGTAGAGCACGCCGTGCCTGGCGAGCCACGCCTCGGAGGCCTTACGGGTATCCGGCGGCCGGCCGGTGACGACCTCGATCTCGAGGCCGGCGGCCTTCCAGGCCGACAAGGTCTCCAGAGCGCCCTCCAGGGGCTCGAACCCGTCCAACGCCTCATCCTCGTGGACCAGCTCGAAGAACCGCCGGAGTTTCTCCGGCGGTAGGTCGAAGCTCCGTCCGAGGTCGAAGTCAATCATGTCCTCGAAGCGCACGGTCTTTCCGAACTCCCGCTCGAGAATCACCAGAAAACCGCGCGCGGTGGCGCACAGGACGTCGTCGAAGTCGACGTACACGCGGCGCGTTTCGGAAGCGGACACGGCGGCCATGTTAATGCATCGATGTGCGAGAATCTCACACCAACGTCAAGGAGGCCCTCATGCCGCAAGCCCACTTCCGCCCAGCGCTCTTCAAGTTCCTCAAGGACCTTGCCGCCAATAACGACCGTGACTGGTTCAAAGCCAACCAGGAGCGCTATGAAGACGATTTGCGCGAGCCGGCGCGAGCGTTCATCAGCGATTTTGGGCCGCTTCTCCACAAGATCAGTCCCCACTTTCGCGCCGATCCGCGCAAGGTCGGTGGATCCCTTTTTCGAATTCACAGGGATGTTCGTTTCGCCAAGGACAAGAGCCCCTACAAGACCTACACCGGCATTCAGTTTCGCCACAAGGCGGGCAAGGATGCGCACGCGCCCGGTTTCTACCTCCATCTCGAGCCCGGCGGCTGCTTCGCGGGCGTAGGGATCTGGCACCCCGACGCCGAGACCACCAAGAAGATCCGCGCCTTTCTGGTCGAGGACCCCGCCCGCTGGAAGCGCGTCGCCCACGCCAAGCGCTTCCGGCAGACCTTCGAGCTCCAGGGCGACAGCCTCAAGCGGCCGCCGCGCGGCTTCGACCCGGATCACCCGCTGATCGAGGATTTGAAGCGCAAGGATTTCATCGGAGTCGCGGCGCTGAGCCAGACCGAGATCACGTCGCCCGGCTTTCTCAAGAGTTACGCCGCGCTCTGCCGGACCGGCGGAGCTTTCGTCAAGGCCCTGTGTGAAGCCGGCCAGGTGCCGTTCTAGTTTGAGAGCCGCGCGGGCGACGGCAACCGCCAGACCGTGAGCTCGAGCTGAGCTTCGGTCCCCTCCTGCTCGCGCAAGAGCGACTCGAGTTCGGAATCGAGGATCACCAGCGCGCCGTCGCCCTCGCGAAGCGCGGTGAGGTCCGCCCGGTCGGCGAGTACATCTTCGTACCTGCCCGCCGCGAACGCTTCCTTGCGAGCCTCGATCGCGAGCAGGCCCAGACGGGCTTGTGCCTCCAGCGTCCGCATTTCAGCGACTCCCCTTCGGATCATGGGCATCACCATGTCGGCGACGATCCCGGAAAACGCGAGCGGCCTCACGGGCGCCGGCTCGGGATCAACCAGGAGCTCTTCGAGGGGCCGCTCGCTCCAGGCACGAAGTCCCACCCAGCGCCGGGCGAGCTGGGTCGCCACCCGACGCGCGAACACCGGCCCGAACACCCGCGCGAGGAAGCCTCGCCTCGGCTGCCCACCCGCCTCCTCCGGGTGTTCGAGGAAGTGAAGCGCGAACGCTCCTTCGGCCGCGATCACGCGCTCGACGTGTCCGGCCCCGAGGAAGCGTTCGAGGCCGAGCGTGAATTCGTCGAGCAAGGTGGGCTCGGTTCCAGGGTTCGCGACCGCCGCACGGACGAGCTCGAGTCGGGCCCGACTCACGGCGGTCGCCATCACCACGTTTAAGAGATGAGGCTGACTGTAGAGACAATCGCTCAGCCGACCCAGCCCGGCGAACGATCGCTCGACCAGGTCGCGGTCCCCGTCGAGCACCCCGACGAAGCCCATGAGCCGGAGCAGCCTCGAGCTCGTGTGAGCGGACGAGCCGACCGCTGGATCCACCGGCGAGCCCGGCCACACGCAGTGGGGCAGGGCGAGCCCACGCTCGAGATCGAGGATCGCGGGCATCTCGCGCTCGAGCGCCGCTCGAGCTTCGACCGCTTCGGCCGCCGTCCACGCCGCCGGCTCGGGAGCGTTCGTCCATCCGCCTTCGAGCGCAACGCCCTCGACCGCTGCCGACATCGCGGTGACGAAGTTCTCCTCCGCCGGCACCTCCGGGCCAGCGTAACGCGCGGGGTTGGCCGGGCCAACCTGCAGCTCGAAGAAGCGGATCGCTTCTTCGTACGACCGCGCGGTGTCCCAGACGAAGAGCGCCGCCAGACCGATCAGAAGCACGAGGCCCCACGATCCCCACACCAGAAGCCGCCGCCGCCAGACCTTGCTTCGGCGCCCCCCTCGGTGCCGGGCGTGTCTTTCGGGCACTTCGCTTGGTTCCTGCTTCAGAAGCTGTTCAGCACGGGTTCGCCGCCCATGCCCGGCTCATTCGATCTTATCTGCACCCTGGGTCGGGCAAGCACGCGAATCGCGTCTCCAAAGCGCTCCTCGAAGAGGGCACGGTAAAGGCACCCAAGACGCGCTGTACCGACGGGATCGAGCTGCCGCCCTGGATCGACGACCCTCGGAATAGGATGCCCTGCTGGAACGTCAAAGGACCCAAGCGTAGCCCAGTTTGAGGAAGAAGGTCCGATCCGACTGGGTCGGCCGCCCTCGACATCGAGCGTTTGCAGAGTGTGATCTAGCTTGATGTTGACGTGCCGCCCGATCTTGGCCTCGACCGCCGGATTGACCAGAGTCAGGTCCGCCGGTTGATTGTTGCTGAAGTCGACGGTGTCTCCCTGATCGCTGAACAGAGACAACTCGACTGCACCGCTTGGTTGGAACTCGCCGTAGAATTGAACGCGGTTCATTCCCTCGTAAAGAACGCCGCCGAAGAACTCCTTGTTGCTCTCCAAAGAGATCTCGGTGAACGACTGCAGGGGACCACGGACATTGGCAAAGAAGTCGATCCCCTCTTCCGTGAGCCGGCCGCCGTGGTCCTCTGAACGCTCAGCAAAGAGGCCAATATCGACCTGGTTCCACCAATCCCCTTCGGCACCCCGAAAACGCCGGATCACGGTGCCGGTGGCGCGCTCGAGATCGACCTGCGACACAAAACCGCTGTCGGCCCGAAACCCGAGACCCAGAGACCGGTAGCTGGCGAACCAGAGCCAGTCGCGCGCCTCGTGATCGTAGTTGATCCGAAACGCGTCTCCCTCGAAGGAGCCGGCACTCTGATCGAACGCGCCGGCCACGGCGTCCGGATACCGCGTATTGGAGCGTAGGTACTGAAACTCGATCGTGTCGGTCTCTCCCAGACGGAAGAAGCCGTCGAGCCCCCCCGATCGATTGTGATAGTCGTCGCCCTCACGACCGGCAAAGAGGACCCCGAGCGCGGAGTTCTTGCCGATGTCTCGCCGGAAACGCAGCACAGAACCGGTGACGTCCTGATCCCGCGACCGGCGGCTTGACGTTGTCGCCCGGGGACCACTCGTAGCCGAGCGGGATCGCCAGGGCCGCTCCCCAGGCGGCCTCGTCCAGCACAGCGTCGACCTTGATCTCAGAGGTGGCGCGGACGATCTTCCACCGATTGGACTCGCGCGCCGGTTCCACGGTCTTCTTCTCATCCGCCGCGGCTTTCGTCAAACCACCCTGGGCGAAGGCTGCGCTGGTCGATAGCAGCAAGGCCCAAGTGACCACCATCCTGTAACTGGCGCTCGAACTCACCTGCAACCTCCTGGGTCTCTCCATTCTACGAAGGACGCTTTGGCGGCCTGCGGCAAGCTTGAGTCTGCGGTGCGATTCCTGATCGGCGTGCGCGCCGCGTCAACTCACGGCTGCTCGGCAACTTGCATGCGAGCGACCAGATCCTGGATATGACTTTCCAACATCTCGGGTTGTTCCCGCATGGCAAGGGTGGTTAGCATGGGCGCTCCTTCAGCATGCCCGACTCCCTCGATCTTATCTGCACCCGCACGTGAAGCACCTGTCGCAAGGCGGTCGCCTTGCTCGAGGCCAGCGGGATCGAATACAGCTATCGCGATTACCGCAAGCGGCCGCTCGATGAGGCCGAGATTCGCGACATTCTGTCGATGCTCGGCCTCGGCCCGAGGGACGTGCTGCGGCGTCGCGATCGTGCCTTCCGAGAGCTCGGGCTCACCGGTGACGAGCCCGATGAGGTTCTCATCGGGCACATGGCGAGGCATCCGACACTGCTCGAACGGCCGATCGGAGTCTCGAGAGGACGCGCGGCGATCGGTCGCCCCCCCGAGAATCTGCTCTCACTCGTCGACTGACACGGCGGCCGCTCGCCCGGCCAGCTCGAGCAGGGCTGCCGCATTGCGGCTACGCCGGAAGAACGCCAAACCCTCGCCCTCGACCTCGACTTCGACCACGTCACCCGCTGCGATGCCCTCGGAGGCGATCAGCCGCGAGAGCGGATCCACCAGTTCGCGCTCGATCGCTCGGCGCAACGGCCGCGCTCCAAACCTCAGGTTGGTGCCGCGATCAATGATCCACTGCTTGGCGGCGCCGCTCGGCCGGATCAGCATCGGCACGCCGGCGTACCTGAGTGCCCGATCGTGCACGTCAGCCAGGAACTTCTCGAAGATGAGCTCGAGCTGCTCGCGCTCGAGCGCCGAGTACACCAGCACTTCGTCAAATCGGTTCAGAAACTCGAAGGGAAAGCTCGCTCGCGCCGCTTTGAGCGCCAACGCACGGAGGCTGTCCGCTCCCTGCGTTCCCGATGGCTGGTCACGGCCGAAGCCCACCGGTCGGCGATCGAGAAACTCGCCCATCTCGGCGCTGCCCACGTTCGAGGTCATCAGAATCACCGAGCGGGTGAAGTCGGTCGTGTCGTTGTTGCCCAGAGTGAGCATCCCGTCCTCCAGAATGCCGAGCAGCGCGTTCCAGAGCGTCGGGTGGGCTTTCTCGATCTCGTCGAAGAGAATCACCGAAACGAATTTCGCCGAAGACGACGAGAAGATCCGATCGGCCAAGCCGATCTCGATCGTCTCGCCCGCGGCGCGCGCCTCGATCAGCTTCCGATGCGGACGGTCCAGCCTGCCCTGACTCAGCAAGGGATCGATCTGATGACCGACATACCCCGGCGGCGATCCGAGGAGCTTCGAGATCTCATGGCCGTGGGCATACTCCTCGCAGTTGACCCGGATCATCGCGCGCTCGGAACCGAAAAGCGCCTGGGCCAGCGTGCCGGAGGATTGATGACCGATCGCTCCGCGATCAACGGTCGGCTTTCTGCCGGTATCTGTCAGCGTCCTTCAAAGCGCGCACCAGGAGGTACTCGATCTGGCCGTTGACGCTGCGCAACTCGTCATTCGCCCAACGCTGGAGCGCGTCGAAGAGCTTGGGATCGATGCGTAGAAGAAACGACTTTCGTCGCGCCACCAGATAGCTCCTCGACCGGCGTCGCTCAGTTGTGGAGCGTACCGGTGTTGACTACCGGTTGCGTGTGCCGATCGCTGCAGAGCACGACCAGAAGGTTGCTCACCATCGCGGCCTTGCGCTCTTCGTCGAGCTCGATGATCTGTTTCTCGGACAGCTTCTCGAGCGCATGCTCGACCATGCCGACGGCGCCCTCGACGATCTTGGCGCGCGCGGCCACAACCGCGCTTGCCTGCTGGCGTTGCAACATCGCTGCCGCGATCTCGGTCGAATAGGCCAGGTGGCTAATGCGCGCTTCGAGCACCGAGACACCGGCCTCCTGCAGACGCTCCTGTACTTCGGTGCGAAGCTGCTGGCTGATCTTGGCGGTGTGTCCACTGAGGGTGATCTCTCCGTCCTCGAGTGCGTCGTAGGGGTAGTTGGTCGCCAGACCCCGGACCGCGGCCTCGCTCTGCACCCGCACGAAATTCACATAGTCGTCGACGTTGAACAGCGCTTCCGCGGTATCGATGACCTTCCAGACGACCACCGCACCGATCTCAACCGGATTGCCACGACTGTCGTTGACCTTGAGCTTGCCGGTCTCGAAGTTGCGCGTCCGAAGCGAGATGCGTTTCTTCAAGTAAAACGGGTTCGACCATCGCAGCCCGGACTGATGCACCGTGCCCCGGTAGGCGCCAAAGAGCATCAACACCCTGGCCTCGTTGGGCTGAACCGTGAACAGGCCGGCGAGGCAGACGACCACGACCGAAAAGAGCAGCAACCACCCGATAACTCCGCCGACATCGCCGTACCGTGCAGAGCCGATGAAGCCCCACACCGAAAGGGCGAGAATCGCCAGCAGGACGAAAAGCGCGAGGAGTCCCGAAACCGCCGAAACTGCCTTTTCTCTGTGTACTTGACCCATTGGATACCTCCCTTGATATCTCAATGATATCATAAAGATATCTCAACATCAAGATCCCTCAGTGCGACGCTTGGACCCCGCCGAAGTAGGTGCGCACCTCGGCCTCTACCGAGAACACTTCGCTCTGCGACCTCCGAAACCGGGCCGCCAGTTCGTAGGCCTGGCGCTCGTGAAGGATCTCGCGGTAGCGCCTGCCGCCTTCGAGCCAGCTGTCGACATAGAGCCCCATATAGGCCTCGAGACCGAGAACGTCGTACTGCACCAGATGGACGAGCTCGTGAAACAGCAACCCGTCTCTCGAACCCGGCCGGTCGGCGCGCCGAGCGATCAGAATCGTGTCGATCAGCGCCAGCCCGGAGGCCTTCCGCAGATCGATCGGATAGGGCTCGTTGGCCTGCTCGAAGATCCGGAAGAAATCCGGGTTCTCGAACCGCTCGACAACGCGAACCCTGGCGGCGTCGAGCAGACGCTTTGGAAAATACGCGGTAAAGAGCCGGCGCTCGCGCGCCCCGAGCGGCGCCCCGTGTGGATGGTGACGCTCGCGCTGCTCGCGAATCCAGCGCGTGCCCTCGACTTTGAACAGCCGAGCCTCGTCATCCGCCACCGACAAGGCGTCTTGCGCAGCGCTGGCGTTATCGACACCGTCGCCTCGCAACCCGCTCAGAAACAGCAAAACGCCGGCAGCGGCCGCCACCAGAACGGCCACCGACCATTCCCGGATCCGCCAGCTCGAGGCCTGAGGCATGGCCGGATCCTACAGCGCCCCAACCGTCGAGAGCAGTTGGACCCGCCGGAGCGCAGGCACTACGATAGACGCCACCGGGACCGACCCGGGAAACCCTAAGGAGACTTCATGACGCGATTCACCGGCACCGCCCTGCTGACTCTCGCTCTTGTGGGAGCGAGCGCGCAGCTCACCGGCACCGCTTCAGCCGAGAGCACCAAGGCGACCCTCGCTCAACATCCGAACCCTCCAGCACCCGGCTTTCTCGCCGCCGAATCCGACGCCGAGGCAATCGCACTGGCCGACCGCGTCATGGTGCGCCTGGGCGGTCGCGATGCCTGGAACAGGACACGCTATCTCACCTGGAAGTTCTTCGGCAATCGCCTCCACCTCTGGGACAAGCACACCGGCGACCTCCGCGTTGAAGGAACCGACCGCGAGACCCAGGAGCCCTATCTGGTTCTGATGAACCTCGGTACGAAGACCGGCCGAGCCTGGCGTGCCGGCGAAGAAGTTGCCGACCCGGAAACCCTGGCGAAGCATCTCGAGCTCGGGGAATCCGCCTGGATCAACGACAGCTACTGGATGTTCATGCCCTACAAGCTCAAAGACTCAGGCGTCGCCATCAAGCACCGCGGCGAGGGCAGGCTCCTCGACGGGCGCGCGGCCGATGTTCTCGAGTTGACCTTCCGGGAAGTCGGGCGCACTCCGGACAACCGCTACCTGGTCTACGTCGCGCGAAACACCGGTCTGGTCGAGCAATGGGATTTCTTCACCAACGCGTCGGACGAGAGCCCACGCTTTCAGGTTCCGTGGCGTAACTGGCGCCGCCACGGGTCGATCCTGCTCTCCGATGACCGCGGCCGCGGCCAGCACACCGACATCGCGGTCCTCGCGGCGGTGCCTCCCGAGGCCTTTTCGAGCCCCGAACCGTTCGACATAACCACCCTCACCGCCGCGCCTACCGGCGATCTCGTTGAGGCCCCGATCTACTCCGTCGCGGGCGACGTGAGCAAACCCGAGATTCACGACACGGTGATGCCCGAGTATCCGGACGCAGCCAAGGACGCCGGTAAGACCGGTCTCGTCGTGGTGCGCGCGGTCATCGGCGCCGACGGAAAGGTCCGAGATGCCTGGGTCACCGAGTCTCTCGACGAGACACTGGATCAAGCAGCTTTCGAGGCCGTGCGCCAATGGACGTTCGCTCCCGCCAAACTCGCCGGCGCTCCGGTCGAGGTCTATTACAACCTGACCATCAACTTTCAGCTCGACGGAGACGAGCCGGGCAGCGGCGGAGGCGCGCGATGAGCTCGACCGGGCGTCTCGAGAAGATCTGGATCAAACGCGCCAAGAAGGGGCCGATGGATGCGGCGGAAGCCGCCCGCGCGGTCGTTGGCTCGGGGCTCGAAGGCAACGCTGACCATGGCGGCAAGCGCCAGGTCACCGTGATCAGCGTCGAGAGCTGGGCCGAGGCCGCAGCCGAAGTCGTGGGCGAACCGAACCCCGTGCTACGACGCGCGAACCTCCTGGTCAGCGGAGTCGATCTTGCCCACAGCCGCGGCAAGACCCTCCGGGTCGGAGACGTCACGATCCGCATCCGGGGCGAGACTCGGCCCTGCCGGCGGATGGACCAGGGCCATCCCGGGCTTCGCGCCGCACTCGGCCCCGACTGGCGGGCGGGCGCCTACGGTCAAGTCGTTCGCGACGGCGAGATCAAGCTCGGCGATGAGGTCGGGTGGCTGGCCTCTGGCGAGTAGACGGAGTCGGGAGGGGACACCACGGAACGGTGTCCCCGACTTTCCGGCCGACTATCCGGCTTTGCGCAGCTGGCGCTTGAGCCGGCGAATCCGGGCTCGCGTCCGCTTCAACAGCGCGCTGTCACCGGACTCGAGTGCCTTGTCGCGCTCGGCCTTGAGCTCTTTGAGCTTGGCCTTCGCCGGGCCCTTGTCGGGCGCCTTCGGGGCGGGAGCGAGCTCGGGGGCCGCGGCCGCGGGAGCCGGAGCTTCCTCGGCGACAGCTTCCACTACCTCTTCCGACTCGATAACTTCCACTGCCGGCGCTTCCGCCGGCGCGGTGGCCTCTTCCGCAACCTCCTCGGCCGTAGCGTCCGTTTCCTCCGCGCCGCCACCCTCGGCTTCGGCGGCGGCTTCCTCTTTCATCTCGGCCGCAGGCTCTTCGGGCACGACCTCCGTTTGATCTTCCTGGACTTCGTCGTTCTGTTCGATATCGGCCATATCTGAGTATCTCCTTCGCAAAAAGAACCTGGATCTTATACGAACCCTTCAAAAAGCCGATTCTTTCCGTCAGGATAGGTAACTCACCTGAATACTCCGCGAAAGGAAACGCCCAATGAAAAAGCCCGTCCGCATCGCCATTACCGGAGCCGCAGGAAACATCGGCTACCAGCTTTGTTTTCGTATCGCGGCCGGGGACATGCTCGGAACCGATCAGCCGGTGATCCTCCAGCTGATCGAGATCCCACCGGCTCTCGACACGCTGCGCGGCGTGACCATGGAACTCGCCGACTGCGCGTTTCCACTGCTCGCGGGCACGATCGCGACCTCCGACTACGCCGAGGGCTTCGACGCGGCCGACTACGCGATCCTCGTCGGCGCCAAGCCTCGCGGAGCCGGCATGGAGCGTAAGGATCTGCTCGGCGAGAACGGCAAGATCTTCGCACCGCAGGGCAAGGCCATCAACGACCACGCCAGCCGCGACATCCGGGTGCTCGTGGTCGGCAACCCCGCCAACACCAACTGCCTGATCGCGCAGAGCAGCGCTCCCGACCTCGACCCGTCGCAATTCACGGCGATGACGCGACTCGATCACAACCGCGCGCTCAGCCAGCTGGGTCAGAAAAGCGGCCACCATGTCAGCGAGATTCGTCAAATGGTGATCTGGGGCAACCACTCGGCCACCCAGTATCCCGACATCTCGCACGCCACGATCGCGGGCGGCAAGGCGACCGAGTCGATCGACGATGTCTGGTACCGCACCGAGTTCATTCCCAAGGTCCAGAAACGGGGCGCCGAGATCATCAAGGCGCGTGGTGCCTCGTCCGCGGCCTCCGCGGCGTCGGCGGCGATCGACCACATCCGGTCATGGACCCTGGGCACGCCCGAAGACGACTGGGTCAGCATGGCGGTGGCCTCGGACGGCAGCTACGGCATCGAGCCCGGCGTCATCTACTCGGTGCCGTGCAGATGCCGAGACCGCAGCTGCGAGATCGTTCAGGATCTCGAGATCAGCCGGTTCAGCCGCGAGCGCATGGACGCCACCGAGGCGGAGCTGCGCGAGGAGCGCCAGGCCGTCGAGCACCTTCTGACCTGAGGAACGCGTCCGGGTAGTTTCTTGCGCGACGAAGGCGTCATCAAGTTCGAGTACGAGCACCAGCGTGAGGCGCTGCCCCGGGAGTCTGTCGCCGACGCGATCTGCTCGCTGATCGCGTGGCGCGAAATCCTCGCGCTCACCGGGCTGGTCGGCCAGGATCGCGCGCGCTACGAGGGCGCCGGCTACGGCAATGTCAGCGTCCGGCTCGGGCGTCCGGGCATGGGGCTCGGCCGGCGCAGCTTCGTCATCACCGGCACGCAGACCTCCGGCAAGCACTGCATCGGGCTGGACGACTTCTGCGTCGTCGAGCGCTACGATTTCGACACCAACCGCGTTGTGAGCAGGGGCCTGGCGCAGCCATCTTCCGAGTCGATGACCCACGGCGCGGTCTACGACCTCGGGCCCCAGATACGCTGCGTCCTCCACGCTCACACGCCGGTTCTCTGGAACCGGCGACGGGAGCTGCGCTTGCCCGAGACCTCCGCCCAGGTGCCGTACGGCACTCCCGAGATGGCGCGGGAGGTCCAGCGTCTCTATCGCGAGGGTCTCTTCGCCGAGCGTCGGGTCCTCGCGATGGGAGGCCACGAAGACGGCATCATCGCGTTTGGTCGCTCACCGGAGGACGCCGGCCAGGCGCTCTTGACCTGGCTCGCCCGCGCCTACGAGCAGGACTGCCGGCCCGGCGCCGAGCTATGCCTGCGCTGAGGCGCGGCGCGACTCGAACCGACCTATCCGTCCTCTCCCGGCTTCGGGGGAATCTCGATTCGATCGTAGGAGACGCTGACGGCGTCGTCGGGGCTTCCATACTCGAAGAGCACTTTGTCTTCCCCGAGCCTGGCGATCCGCTCCTCCAGAATCTGCACCACCTTGTCGCGGCGCTTGAGCATTGATGCCACCTCGAACTTGTCGACCAGGCCGCTCAGCCTCTCGGTTAGGTCCTCTTCGTTCAGCTCCTTCAACGCACTGAACAAGCTCCGGGAGCAGCGCCTGATGCGTTCTCGGCTGGGAAGCCTCTCCGCTCTGGCAAACGAACGCGTGTGGTCGATCAGCCAGAAGCTGCCGCTCGAATCGTAGAGCATGTTGCCTTGATTGCGGTCAATGTTGTTGATCAGGTTGTCAAAGACCCACATATCGTCGATCCGCCGCCGGACCCGTACCGGCAGCGCCTTCTTCGAGCCGCGCTTGTTGCGCTCCTCCTCGTCGTAGGAATCTTCGATCCAGAGCTGGATCGAGCCCTCGCCGTCGAGCCTGCGCACCGTCACCGGCGGCACGTTGTTGATTCCCATCAACCGGCTGAGCAGATAGGCGGCGACGTTGTTCTCGTAGCTGTCACGGAAGTACAGCACCATCTCGCCTGTGGCGAGGCGATGGCGCGTGCGCCGGATCCGAACGTCGTGGAAGATCGCGCGCACGCGAAGACCGTCCTTTTCGAGCACCAATCGCTGTGGCTTGGTGATGCCCTTGCCGACAGTGCTCCGGTCCACCACGGGCGCCGTGGCCAGGAACTCGAGCAGCTCCTCATCGGTGGCGAACGGCAGCGGATTGCCGTCCTCGCCCAACCAGCGGGCCTGCGCCGGAGCCGCCGGGGCGGGCGCATCGGAGGAGGGGACCGCGGCTTTCTCCACGGCCGCGGCCACATCCTGACCGTGCCCGTTGGTGCCCGCTGTCCCGACCGTCTCCCGGGTCTCTGGGGCCTCTGGGGCCTCTGGGGCCTCTGGGACAGGCTCGGCCTCACCCGCAGGCCACAGCCGGGTCCGGGCATCCTGGTAGATCGCAAAGACGCTGTCTCCCTGGATCTCCAGCGCCGCCGGGCGGCCGTTCGACACGTCGGCGTAGGCCATGGCGGTGTCGATCAGGAACACCCGACCTTCGAACCGGGCCAGAATGTTGCCCATCTGCGGCGTGTGCCCTACGACGACACGGTTGCCGCCGAAAGTCGCGAAGACTTTGTCCAGCCCTTCCTCGGCTTCCTCGCCGGTCCAGGACGCGTATCCACGAAACCAAACAGGCCCGTCGGCGTGAAGCAGCAACCAGGCCTCGGTGCTCGGCAGCCGGCCGCTAATCTCCTCGAGCCGCCGCTTGTGAAGCATGCCGGCGGGCGACAGACTGCCGGCGGGCTCGGCCCGGGTCTCATGGGCCATCGCGCAGTAGACCTCTCCGAGGGTCGAAAACGGCAGCGTGATGCCCTCGGCCTCGAGAATCTCCCGGTCCTGGTCGAAGCGGCGCAGCTCCTCCGCCGCGGCCTCGTTGAGCTTCTCGATCGAGCTCGGGCCGGTCGTCGCCAGCGCGGGGCTCAGCCCGCCGTGCAAAAAGAGCGTGCCGCCGACGTTGGCGACCACACGTCGGTCCCGAAGCCACCGGCCGTACTCGCCTCGGGGCGAAAGCGCCTCCAGATACTCGATGAAACCGAGCGGATGCAGAGCCATCCACTGGTCCTTGGTCATGGTTCCGCAGCCCCGGTAGCGCCGTGACCAGGCGCCCCACTCCTTGTAAGCGCGCTTGCGGGTCTTCTCCGAGCTCTCGTCGGCAAAGTCGGCGGCAATCTCGGTAAATGCCGGAAGCGGCGTGGACTGATAGTCGAAAAACCCGATCAGATTGTAGACCTCGTGGTTGCCGAGCAGCGACACGAGTCGGCCGCCGTTCTCGGATGCAGAGCGCTCGAGTCGCCGCATGTAGTCCAGAAGCGCTCGAATCTCGGTGCCACGGTCGAGCAGGTCTCCGGTCTGCACCAGCACAGAGTCGCCGCCGATCCAATCCCCGCTTCCGTCCACCAGGCCGGCTGTTTCGAGAATCGCTCGAAACGCGCCCGGGCTGCCGTGAACGTCGCCCACCGCGACAATCCGCCGTGGCGCCTCTTGGGCGACACCCGGCGCCACCAGCCACAGAAGCGCCAAAAAGGCGCACGCGACGCGCAGGCTGCCGAACCCCCTCACGCCTGGGCCGCTCCCACAACCGGCCTCCCGGCGTCCAGCAACCGCCGGAACAGAGCCTTGACGATCTCGATGTTGTTGGCCAGCAGATCGAAGAGGTCGTCGGCGTCGATCTTGAGCACCCGAAGGGTCTCGCCGGCCACCGCGTGCTGCTCGCGCAGCCTGCCGCTCAAGATCTCCTTGACCCCGAAGGTGTCCGGGCTCGAGAGAGTCCGCACCGCCTGGGCGGTGCCGCGCAGCTCCACCGTGCCGTCCACGACGCAGTACATGCACTCGGCGGGATCGTTCGCCTGGTAGATGCTTTCGCCGGAATCGAAGCTTTCCTGATTCACAATCCCGGAGATTCGCAAGATCTGTTCCGCCGAACAGGCCGAAAAAAGATCGACCTTCTGGAGGAACACTACGGTCTCGATTCTGGTTAGTTGCTTCACGATTCCACCTCGCGTCGTCCCGACATGCGCGCCTTCACCCAGGTCGCGGTCTGGGCGACAAAAGTATTCTCGTCCGACGTCAGCCTCTCGACCTCTGCCATCCGAGACCGCTCGTCGGCATTATGAACCGCGAGCAGCGCCGCGACGGTAAAGAACGACCAGTCCTCATCCTCCCGATCGTCGGTCTCGAGGCAGCGGCTGAGGACTTCCGTACCGGACACCTTCCGGACTCCGAGCCGCAACCCCACGTCGTGTAGCTTCTCGGCCACGCCCCGTTCGTCCAGAACCGCCATCACGTCTCGTCGCATGCCGCCTTCCAGCGTATTGTCTAGATACTCCAGGGCGTGCGCGCGGGTCTGCCCGCCGCGCAAGCTCAAGCTCCGATGGGCGGCCCGGATGTGCTCGGGCGGGTAGAGCAGGCTCAAGAGGCCGAAAATGTTGCGCAGGTGACTTTCCGCTCTCGAGTCCAGCAGCTGCTCGAGAAGTAGCGTCGCGCGGGGCGAGGCCTTCCCCGTGGACAGAGCCGAAAGATCGGCGAGCCGCTTGAAGTACCGCCGCACTTCGACCCGAATCTGTTCGCCGGCCGCTTCGTGGGATACCTCGCCGGAGACGTTGCCTCGCACCGTGCTTAGAGCCTCGATGATCTTGCGCCGCAGAAACGGGTCCCGTTGATGCGAGAGGTTCGCGAACAGCTCACCGGATGCGCCGCGACATTCGACCAAGGCGATGGTGTTGGGCAGCGCCCGACGGACCCAGATCTGCTCGTCCGGGTCATTCAGGAAGTGCACGAGGGAGGGAAGCACCTGCTCGCCGAGTGCCACCAGGGCCTCGCGCACGCTGTGCTTGAGCCTTCGATTGCCAAGCAGGCTGATTAAGGTCGGAAGATAGATCGGCGTCCAGCCGTCTCGCTGCACCCTTCGGCGCACCGAGCCGATCGCCTCACTCACGACCCTCCAATCGCGATCGTACAGAAGCTGCACGAGCTGTTCCCGAAAGAGCGGCTCTGGAATCGCGCCCAGGCAGCGAGCCCCCTGGATCCGGGGCCGCGGGTCCGCGTCGCTCAACATGTCGTGGAGCGCAGCGGCGGCGGCCGCGGGCACCCGCTCGCCGTTCGAGCTCGCCAGACAAGCGATCGCGGCCGCGCGGATCGCGGGGTCCGAATCATGAAGGCGGGGCTCCATGAGCTCCCCGACGTCGCCGTGCTGAAGGTCGGCCAGAACCCGAATCGCGATCGCTCTCACATCCGGGTGCTCGTCTCCCAACCGACGCTCGATAAGCGGCAGGGCGTCGCTGCGTCCCGCCTTGGCCAGGATCTCGAGAGTGCGGGACCGCACCTCCGCGTCGTCATGATAGAGCAGGAGAGGCGGCACCAGCCGGCCGCGGCCGTTGGCGGCAAGCAGGTCGAGGCTATGCAGGACCTGCCGGGGATCTTGGCTGCCCAGCGACTCGACCAGAATCTCCAGGGTCGACGCGTCGGTGAAGTCGATCGGCATCGCACCCTCGGATTCGCGCTCCTGCAATCGCCGCCGAAACGCCTGCACGTACTCCCGGTAGAGGCCCGGCAGTAGCAGCAGCCAGAGCGCCAGAACGGCTAGATTCAGCCAACCGGCGCGCACCGGCGACAACCAGCCCAGCGCCACCGGGAGCAACAGAACGGCCGCAAGGCCTTTGGCGCCGCGTTGTAGCAGAACGTCGATCACCGCTTTGGCCCGCATCCGAGCCTTCTCCGGCACCGGCACGAACAAGAGCTCCCGTGTCGATTGATCGAGCGAGTAGCGAATGCCGTTCTCTCCGACCTTGAGCGCCAAGCCTGCCACGAGTAGCGCGGCGGGCCAGAAAGTCGCCGCCAGAAACACCATGGCGGTGCCGGCGATCAACGAGGAGGGCAACACGCGCAACGCGAAACCGACGCCCAGCGAACGGTGAATCCGGCCGGTCCAGAAGATCTGGAAGATCGCCGCAGCGATTCCCATGACGCTGTAGAAGTTGCCAAAGAAGGCCGCGCGGTTGGCCAAGCCCGTCGTCGCCTGCTCGACGACCCAGTTGAACTGCAGATCGATGATCTGAGCGGCGATCATCGACAGCATCAACACCGTTGCCAGCCGCCGCAAAAGCGGCGAGCGACGCACTTCTTCGATCCCATGAACTGCCTGACGCCCCTTCTGCTTGCCGGCGTCGGCAAACGCAACCCGACCGGCTCCGGCCGCGTAGGAGCAGGCCGCGGCGATCACCAGCGCCAGGGCGGCGGTCAGCAGGGTGGCTCGCACGCCGAAGGCAATCGAGACCAATCTCGCGATCTGCCCTCCGGCGATCCCTCCGACGATGGCGCCAGCCCCGAGGAATCCGAACAGACGCTTGGCCTGCCGGGCGTCGAGGACGACGCCCGCGACCGCCCAGACCAGGCTCAGGTTGATGCCGATCGCGACCGTCACCCAGAGGTAGAAGACGAAAGGCACCCAAGCGGCGCTGAGGCTGAACAGGACCCAGAAGAGAGCAAGTCCTGCGGCCGTAGCGAGGCAGGTGATCGCCAAAACCTTCGTGGGAGGGTGCTTGCGCAGCAGAGCCTCGTAGATCAGCACCCCCGGAAGAGAGACCAGGGGCACGAGCAGATAGACCCACGGCAGGCTCTCGGCGCCAAACGAGTCAAGATACGAAGCCTGGCGAACCGTCTTGGCGACGTACTGGAAGATCAGCGAGAAGAAAAAGCCAAGAAACAAAAGGACCGCCACGCGTCCTTCGCCCGGGCGCATGTCGACTCCGGTGGCTCTGAGAAGCGTCAACAGAGCCGGCGCGCGTGCGGCGCCTTCAGAATCTGAGTCGGTTCCGAACATCGGCTCCCCGGATGCGGATCTTTTGGTCCAAGGTCTCATTATAGGCCCAGGTTCCTGGAGGCCCGACCCCGTTAAGCTCAGCCTCGATGACGGATCTCCCCATCGCGGCCGCGGACGGATTCGAGCTCGCAGCATCCTTGTTCGAGCCCCTCGAGCCGACCAGCCGGGCCAGCGTGATCGTCAATCCGGCAACCGGCGTGCGCCGCCGCTACTACCAGCCCTTCGCCGAGTACCTGAACACCAGGGGAATGCGCGCGGTTACCTTCGACTACCGCGGCATCGGTGAATCCAGGCCGCCCGCCTATCGACGCTCGCTGCGCGGCTTTCGTGCCACCATGACGGACTGGGCAGCCCGAGATACCGAAGGTGTCCTGGCCCACTTGGAGCGCTGCTGGCCCGGCACGCCGGTACTGCTCGTCGGCCACAGCTTCGGCGGGCAGGGTCTCGGACTCGTGCCCTCGGCCGCCAGCATTCGAGCCGCCGTGATGATTGCGGCTCAAAGCGGCTACTGGGGGCACTTCGCGGGATCGGGGCGGCTTCGGGCTTGGCCATTCTGGCACCTGCTGCTGCCCCTCGCGACCCGCCTCTTCGGCTACTTTCCGGCGAAGCTCTTGCGGTTCAGCGAGGATCTGCCGGCCGGGGTCGCACTCGAATGGGCCTCGTGGGGCCGGCACCGTGACTATCTCCTTCGGGAGGCCGGACGGAAGCCATCCTACGAAGCCCTCGCGCTCCCGATCCTCGCGCTCAGCTTCACCGACGACGCCTACGCCCCGGAGGTCTCGGTGACCGACATGCTCGAACGTTTTCCCAATGCCGACCGCGAACACCTGCATCTGTCGCCGGCAGACGTGGGGGCACAGTCCGTCGGACACTTCGGCTTCTTCCGAGAGCGCTTCGAGAAGACGCTCTGGCCGATCGTGGGAGACTGGCTCGACTCGCAGATCGGCGCCAGACGGCAGGCCGTCACTCGATAGGATCGAAGCCCGCGTCTCTTCCTGCTGAATTGTCTTCGATGAAATCCGCAGCCAAGGTTCGTTTTTGCGCGACGGCGAGCCGCGGAGAGGTCTCAGGCCTCCTGCTTCGACCGAACGACGCCTCGAGCCTCCTGGTGCTGGGCCACGGCGCCGGCGCCGGGATGACGCACCCGTTCCTGGAGTCCTTCGCCGATCGCCTCGCCGAGGGCGGCGTCGCGACGCTTCGCTATCACTTCCCGTACATGGAAACGGCGACCCGGACCGGCGTGCGCCGGCGACCCGATTTCGCGCCGATTCTCGAGGCCACCGTCCGCTCTGCGGTCGAGGCCGCCCGAGAGCTCGCCGAGGGGCTGCCGGTCTTCGCCGGGGGCAAGTCGATGGGCGGTCGAATGACGTCCCGAGCCGAGGCCACACGCCCCATGCCCGATCTGCGTGGCCTGGTCTTTCTCGGCTTTCCCCTCCATCCGGCGGGCAAGCCCGGCACCGAGCGGGCCGACCATCTGGACGAAGTTCGCCGGCCAATGCTCTTTCTGCAGGGAACCCGGGACCGGCTGGCTGATCTTGCCCTTCTCGAGCCGGTGATCGCGCGGTTGGGCGACCGTGCCCGCCTCCATGTGGTCGAGGGCGGCGACCACTCGTTTCAGGTTCTCAAACGCAGCGGCCGATCCCCTGACGACGCTTTCGATGAACTGGTTTCGGTCACTCTCGATTGGATCCGGGAGATCCTCGACAAGGAGACGACATGAAGCGACAGAATTTCGGTTCCCAAGCCCCTTGGGAGCCGATCGTCGGCTATTCCAGAGCGGTGCGCGTTGGTCCTTTCGTCCACGTTGCCGGCACCACCGCCACTGGGCCCGACGGCCGCATCGTGGGCGAGCGCCTCGATGCCTACGAACAGGCGAAACAGGCGCTGCGCAACGTCGAATCGGCCCTCAAACGCGCCGGCGCGACGCTCGAGGACGTCGTCAGGACCCGGATCTACGTTGTCGACATCAACCACTGGGAGGACGTCGGCCGAGCCCACGGCGAGTTTTTCGGGGACATCAGGCCGGCCTGCACACTGGTCGAGGTCAGCCGGCTGATCTCCGCCGAGATGCTGGTCGAGATCGAGGCCGACGCCGTCGTCGACGACGACTAGTGGCCTTTGCGGTAACCTCCTTTACATTCGCGCCGCCAGCATCCCGCTGGGCGGCGTTGCTTGGCCGCGCTCGAGCATTGCCCGACGACCGAGCCTCGAGGCTGGTACAGTGACGCCCGCGGAGAGTGACTCGGTGTTCGATTACGAGAGAGACCAGCTGCCCAAGGCCCTATCCGAAGCTCTCGGAGCGTATTCGGACATCTTCGCGATCGTGTCGCCGCCCCGGTGCAGCTCGACCGCTCTGGCCCGAGTCTTCTGGGAGCAGCCGTCGATCCGCTACTACTGTCACGAACCCTTTGAGACCACCTACTACGACGACGCCGATCTCAAGGAAGTCACAGGCAAACTCTCCCGCCCTCTCGATCTCGACACTCTGAAAAACGTCCATACCGGCAGTGGCGGCCGGGCGTTGGTCCTCAAAGAGATGCCTTACCAGGCTGGAGAGAACTTCCCTCTGCTCGCCGCGATCGCTACGCGCCCCCTGGTCTTCCTCATGCGGGATCCCCGCTCGAGCATTGCCTCGCGCATGAGAAAGAAGCGAGAAGTCGGCGAAGACCCGCTTTTCCCCCGAATCGAATCGGGTTGGGAGCTCCTGCGCGAGCAAATCGATTGGTGCCGGCGCGAAGGAGTGGCACATCTCCTGATCGATTCCTCCGACTTTCGCAATCAGCCGGAAGAAGTCTTCCCCGAGCTCTTCGCGGCGCTCGGGCTCCCCTTTGAGCCGTCGATGCTCGATTGGCGCCCCTGCCCGCAGGTCGAGCTCGACAATCTCGGCGGGCGCCATCGACATCTCTACAGCGCGGTCCTCGACAGCCAGGGTCTCGTGCCGGACAACTCCGAGGTTCCGGCCGTGACCTCATTTCCCGCCGAACGAGACTGGCGCGGGCACGTCGAGCGCTGTGTTTCGATCTACGAAGAGCTCAGCCGTTCGGTCGAGCGCGTCGCTCCTGCCGCCGTGCCGCGTCGCTGACCGGTGCCGCAACTCCTCAATCGAGGAGCGCGATCACCAGGCCGCTACGCACCTTGGGCACGAACCAGGTCGACTTCGGCGGCATGAACCGATTCTGCCGGCAGACCTCCATGAACTGCTCCATGGTGACCGCCGGCAGAGTCACCGCGAACGCGGCGCGGCCACCGTCAACCTCGCGACGCAGGTACTCCGCGCTCTTGTTCGCACCCACGTAGCGAAGCCGCTCGTCGGCAGGGTCCGTGATGCCGAGGATCTCGCCGAAGAGCTTGCGCTGCACGATATCCGCATCGATCACCTCGACCGCGTTGTCGGGATCGTAGGTCGCAGGACGTGGAACCAGCCGCAGCCACGAATCGCCGGCATAGAAGCCGATATCGTGAGTCTCCGTCGGCTCGTGGCCGGTAATGTCGCCGAGCTCCTCCACCGCAAACGACGATGCCAGACTCTCCCGAAAGTCCGCAAACGGCCTCTCGATCATGACCAACCGATTGTAGGGCGCAATTCCCATCGTGCGCGCCGGGAAAAAGACACTCAAAAACTGCTTTCTACCCAGCATCGCCGCGGCCGCGCTGCGGTGATTGCCATCGGCGACGAACGCCAGCGGCTCGTCGGCGAGTACGCCGCAGAATCTGTCGATGTCTCCCTGGCTGGTCACTAGCCAGGTGCTGTGCCGGTACCCGTTCTCGTCGTCGACCGTGAGATCGGGATTCCGACCCTGGGCGTAGTCGTCGAGGGCGCCGAGAAGGACGTCGTTCCGGTCCTCGATGGCGTTGTTGACGACCCCGACATAGGCATTGGTGTGCTCGATGAGATCGGCGCGGCCCCGGGCCTTCGGCTCGCGCACGCCTTCGTTGCGAACGATGACGCCATTGGGCGTCTCTTTGGTCCGGATCTCCCCGATTCTCGCCATGCCGCCGATCCCGATCTGGCGGGTACCGGGGTCCGCGCAAGCGATCTCGTACACCCAGAGCATGTTCGCCACTTCCCGGGTATCACCGCTCTCGACCAGCGCGACCATGTTGCCGCGTGCCCGCTCCAGGGCCTCCGCCGACCCCTCTTTGAGCCAGGCGCCGGCGGACGGCACGTCGCAGTGGGCCATCGTCACACGCAGGATGCTCGAGGGCTTCTCCTGCAACAGGTCCCAGATCTCCCGATCGCCCTGAAACTCGTCGTAGTTGGGGCCGGTGATGCGAGCCGCGGCTCCCGAATCGACCGGTACAAGGCCTCGGCGGACAGGTTCTAGAGTGATCATAGCTATCTCCGTTGCCATTCAAATGAGAGCCTATCGTTGCCACTCGACTGCAAGAGACACCGCGCGGCCGGAGGCGAGCGAAACTCTCCGATCGGCGGAGCTGAAATACTCCTCGTCGAGAAGGTTGCGCGCCGAAAGGCGCAGGCCTAGCCCGGGCCGCCACTGCCAGCTGACCGATGTCGAAACCAGATCGGCTTCGGGAATCGCCTTCTCGCCGCTACCGGGGTCATTCTTCTCGAAGCGTCGCTCCCAGCGGCCGCGCCAGCGCCAGCGATCGCGCTCGAGCCTCCAGCCTGCGAAGAGGCTCTCGGGAGGAATGTCGGCCAGTGGCTCCCCCGAGGCGTCCTCCCCCTCTACCGCGTGACCTCCGAAGGACAGGGTCCAGTCGGAGGTCGCCCGCCATGCCCCGTCCATCTCCACTCCCCGGATGCGCCCCGACGACAGGTTGACAAAGGTCAGCTGATCCGGAGCTGTCTCGACACGCTCGATGTAGTCGTCGATCTCGCTGCGAAACAAGCAGCCCGAGACGAACAGGCTATCTGCGGCCCAGCGCAGTCCCAGGTCCGCGGAAAGTGAGCCCTCGGGCTCGAGCTCGGCGTTTCCCGTGACCTCGCCGCGACCAGTGGTGCCGGAGAAGAACCGCTCCGAGATCGAAGGAAAGCGCAACCCGGTGCCGAGGTTGGCGGTGAGCTCGAGCCCGCCCGCCAGTGGAACCACGGCACCGAGAAAGGCGGTCGCCGCCGTGTCGTCGGTGCTCTCGAAGCCCGAGTTGCCCTGCCGCTGGACGGCCAGCCGTCCACCGGCCAGAAGCGTGGCCTCATGCCCGAGTTTCGTTTCGACGGCCCCATAGATGCCCAGCTCTTCCTCCGATGCATCGGACAGGGTCTCCTGCAGCTTCAGAAGCTCTCCGGTGACACTTCGGGCTTCCTCCCGCGCGGTCACGCTTCGGCGAGCCAAGAGATCCACTCCCCACCGCAGGGTCCGGGTCGGTGTCAGCCGGACCTCGCGTTGCGCGTCCAGACCCCAATCGAACGCGCGGTTGTCGACGAGGTTGAGACTCTCGCCGAGCTCCTCGACTCGGGTCTCGAGCTCGTTCGGATGGACCCAAGCCTCGAACCGCCAGCCGCTGTCGTGACTCGCGGCCAGGTGAGCCATGAGGTGACTCTCGACCGGATAGGTCGTGGCCCGCTCGGGAAAATCGGTGTTGGCTTTGCCGATGTCGGTTCCCCGGGACGCGACGATCAAAGCGTTATAGGTCATTCGATCCCGAGTCCACCGCCGGTTGTAGGTCGCCGAAACCTGCTCAAAGCCCGAAAACAGTTTGTCGCCCGACGGGGTCTCGGAATCGAGCGCCTGCCGAGCCGCAAGGCCCCAGCTCCACGCGCTTCGATCCGCGTCGCGGCCGCTGCCCACGCTGACCAAGCGCTCGTCGCCGTCGGTCGAGTACCCGGCGGTCACCGTCGGCGCACCAAACCGTCTCGGAAAGAGCTGAATCACCCCGCCCAGAGCTCCCGAGCCCCAGTATGTCGAGGACGGCCCGCGCACCACCTCGACCGATCCCACCAGCAGCGGATCCAGGAACGACGCCGAGACCCCGGCACGGCGCTCGCTGACGACGCGCATGCCTTCGACCAGGGTGAGCACGCGCTGGCGCGAAACGCCGCGAACAGAATAGGTCTGAAACAGTCCGCCCTGCCCATTTTGCGACACTCCGGGCACCTCCGCGACCATGTCGCCGATCGCGTTGGGCGCCCCGATCGAATCGCGAGGGTTGACCACGGACGCGGCGATGCTCTGGGCCGAGAGGCTACCCTGGCTGCGGCTGGCGGAAACGGCGATCTCATCACGCACGACGTCGCTGCGCCGGGTAAGAACGACGACTATTTGCCGCTCCGGCACCGAGCCGAGCTCTAGCCGACGAGTCTCGAAGCCGGAATGTTCGAACTCGAGAACCATCGTGCGTTCGCCATCGATCTCGAAATCCCCACGCTGGTCGGTCCGCGTGATCCCCACGGGGCCACCGTCTGATTGGTAGCGAACCAGCGCTCCCTCCACGGGTCGATTCCCAGCATCGGTCACTCGCCCGGTGACCCGCGCCGCCCGGCCGACGGCTGGATTCGATATCGCTGCCATGAGCGCCAACAAAACGACTCCCAGAAGGCGCGTCGATGTCTCGGCCCGGATCATGGCGCCCAACCCTATCTGAAACGATCCGACTGCATGGCGCGGGGGACCGCTCTGGTAGGCGAAGCGAGCAGGGGCCCGTCTCCGGGCCCCTGCTCGCTTTGAATCGCTGAACCCGAGCGCTAGTCGACGCTGTGAACCGACCCCACGTCCTCGCTGGTACTGATTCCCAGCGTGCTCAGATCGAGCCGCATGGAGAACGAGCCCGAGGTCGAATTCCCGAAGCTGCCGGCGAACTCGGCGACGTCCTCGTCATTCCCGCCGAGCCCGCTCACGGAGAACGAGCCCACCGTCGAGAACAGAAGCGTGTCGGTCGAAGTGAGGTCCGCCGCGTCCACGTCTTCGCTGCCGGAGCTCGAGAGGCCGACGTCCGAGCCGTCGAAGAAGAGCTCGAAGCTGCCCGAGGTCGTGGTGCCCAGCGACGTCGCGGTGAAGAGGAAGAGATCTTCGTCCGCGCCGGAGGCGCCGTTGCCGCTGAATCCGCCCTGCGTGGACACGATCAGCGAGCCGTCGGAGGCCAAGGTCAACCCGTCGACGTCCTCACGGCTGGAGGTCAAGCCCACGTCGCTGCCGTCGAAGTAGAGGCTGAAGGTACCGCTGGTGGACGATCCGAGCGAGGTCGGCGCGAAACGCAGGACATCGGAGTCATCGAACGAGACGCCGCCGACGCTTCCGGCAACGGTCAGACTCAGGAGCAGGTCGCCTCCCGGTAGTATCGCCAAGCCGTCGATCTCGTAGGAACCCAGTCCGACGTCCGAACCGTCGAACTCGAGCGCCCAACCTGTGATTTCGTTGTAGGAAACGACGTCCTCGTCGCGGACGTTGCCGACCCCCGGCACGGAGGTCGTGCTTCGAAATGACATCCACAACGCGGCAGGTGCACCACCTTCGCATATATCGGCGGTCTCGTTGCACGACTGTCCGGCGCCGCACGGGGCGGTGCCTGCCTGGCAATCGAGTGCCGCGTCGCAGGTCTCCGCGCCGTCGCAGAACAAGCCGTTGTCGCAGTTGGCGTTGTTGGTCGCGTTGACGACTACATCGTTGACTTCGTCGCAACTGTCGTCGGTGCAACCCACGCCGTCATCGACCACCGGGGGCGTGCCCGCCTGGCAATCGAGTGCCGCGTCGCAGACCTCCGCGCCATCGCAGAATTGACCATTGTCGCAGTTGGCGTTGTTGACCGTGTTGACGATCACGTCGCTGACCTCGTCGCAGCTGTCGTCGGTGCAGCTCACGCCGTCGTCGGCCGACGGCGGCGTACCGGCATCGCAGCTGTCGGTGCCTTCGTTGCAAGTCTCCACACCGTCGCAAAACTGACCGTTGTCGCATGCAGGCGGCGTACCGGCATCGCAGCTGTCGGTGCCCTCGTTGCAGGTCTCCACACCGTCGCAGAACTGGCCGTTGTCGCAACTCGGCGCGGTTCCGGCGTCGCAACTGTCGGTGCCTTCGTTGCAGGTCTCTTCTCCATTGCAGAACAGGCCGTCGTCACACGCCGGTGGCGTGCCGGGGTCGCAGCTGTCGGTGCCTTCGTTGCAGCTTTCCACGCCGTCGCAGAAGAGACCGTTGTCGCACGTCGGCGCCGTGCCCGCATTGCAGGTGCCGCTTCCGACGTCACAGGTCTCCACGCCGTTGCAGAACAGACCGTCGTCGCAATCCGCGTCCACCGTGCAACCGATTGGCTCACAGACATCGGTGCCTTCGTTGCAGGTCTCGGTACCCGGGTCGCAGGGCGCGGATCCGGGGTCGCAAGCATCGGTGCCTTCGTTACAGGTCTCGGCGCCGTTGCAGAACTCGCCGTCGTCGCAAGCCGGAGGTGTCCCGGCGTCGCAACTATCGGTCGTTTCGTTGCAGCTCTCGGCGCCGTTGCAAAACAGACCGTCGTCGCAAGTCGGGGGCGTCCCGGCATCGCAGCTGTCGGTCGCCTCGTTGCAGCTTTCCACGCCGTCGCAGAAGAGACCGTTGTCGCACGCGGGAGGCGCTCCGGACTGACAGGTACCGCTTCCGACGTCGCAGGTCTCGGCGCCGTTGCAGAACAGACCGTCGTCGCACTCGGCGTTTATCGTGCAACCGCCGCCCGGGGCTTCGACCGTGAAGACAAGGTCGTCGTGATCATCGTAGGTACCGGGGCTGCAGGGGCTCGCACTGCCGTTGTAGCGGAAGTTGGCTCGTACAGCCTGCATTCCACCCGCGGGCAGAACGTACTGCGCGGTCAGCGTCTGCACACCGCTACCCGGATTGTTGATCGTGGTGATCAATGTCCACACCGGGTTATTGGCATCGGCCGCGTAGTAGAGATCGAGGTGGTCCGACGATCCCGTGGACCATGCGTAGACCGTCGCAGCGATCTCCACCGTGTCGCCCTCGGTGAAGTTGCCGCCGTCGAGCGTCGAGACCACGATCCGGTCATTCGACTCATCGTTGTGATAGCTGCCGGAGGTCCCGTCGCTACAGACGTCCAAAGTGTTCGGTTGGTTGGGCTCGGCCGGGCTGAGGTTGTCGCGGCTGTCGAGCAGAGTCGTCGAGTCGCAGGAGCTGCCCGCGACCGAGCACTTGGGCGCGCCCAGGCCCGAGTCGTAGACCGCGGTCTGTGGACCGTTCGAGCCCGCCGGGATGACCTGGACGCTCACCCCAGACACACGAGAGATCGCGCCGTCATTGCCAACGACGTCGAAGGCGAAGGTCCCGGTGGCCTGCAGCGGGTCGACGGTCACCGTCAGCGTGCTCGCAGCGCTGCCGTCGGCAGGCGGCGACACCGAAGACGGCGCGAAGGTGCACGAAACTCCTGCCGGGTTCCCGGTGCAGGACAGGCCGACGCTGCCGGTGTAGCCAAAGCTCGAGATCACGTCGCAGGTCGAGGTGTCGTTGTCACCTTGCGCGATCGCGAAGCTCGAAGGACTGCAGGTGATCGCGAAATCGGGCTGGCCGACCGGCTGCGCCGTGGCGCACGCCGAGGCCGGGCCCATGCAGCTGTCACCGGCCCCGATCGGGACCACAACGTACGAGTAGTCGCGCCCGTTCTGAAGACCGCTGTCATTGAAAGAAGTGCCGGTCGTCTCCCCGAGCTTGACCTTGCCGAAATCGCAGGCAAAAACTCCCTCGGTGCGAAACACCTGGTACTTGGCGGCAGCCGGCACCGCACTCCAGTTCAGACCGACCAGCTGGTTGCCGCTGCTGGCGGACACCGCAGGAGCTACCGTCGGAGTATTGACGCAGCCCGAGTCCTGAACCGTGGGAGTCGAGCAGGCGATCTCCTGGTCATTGAAAGCGCTGAAGATCGCGGCCATGTGCGGCGTGCCGTCGTTCAGGTTACCGTTGTCGTCGTCGGCCGCCAAGTAATTGAGGTAGCCGCCCGACGATCCGCAACCGCCGAAGGGCGGTCCGCCCGAAAACCAGGTGCCGACGTTGCCGGCGCCGATAAAGGTCAACCGGTTGACCAGCTCGTGGGCGGTATTGTTGTCCATGTTGTAGGGCGCCGATTGGAGCTTGCGCTTCCACAGCGACCACACCGCCTCGGAGTAGACGCTTCCGACGCAATGCACACTGCCGCCGCAGTTGGCGTTCGACCAGGTGTAGGTGTGAGGTTGCCCGGACTGGCGCTTGAGGTAGTCGATGTCGCGCACGCCGGTGCAGGTCAGGCACGGATCCCCGAAGCCGGTGCACACCGTCGAGCGGAAATTCCGCCCGATGCAGGACGTGTTGAGCCGAAGGGCGGCATAGATGTCGGCAATGCCCTCGCCGGAGGGGCTGGCGATCGACGGGTTGGCGTCGTTGTCGTCCATGCCGTGACCCCACTCGTGATCGAACACACCCGCGATCTCGCCGGTGTTGAAGCAGCCGCCGCCGGAGCGGTAGAAGTTGACCGTGCCGCCACCCCAGAACGCATTGCAGGTCTGGTTGATATTCATGTTCGACGTCAGCTGCTGCTGCAGCCAGACGTTGGAGGGCAGATGAGACTGCGCCATCTCGACGATCTTGTTGAGCTCGTAGAAACCGGTACGCGAGGCGTGGGTGTTGCCTGCGCCGCCGAATCCCGGAGTCGCGCAGTCGGTACCGGCTGACGCTCCGAAGTCGAGGCCATCGT
Source organism: Thermoanaerobaculia bacterium (assembly GCA_945787635.1). GTDB lineage: Bacteria > Acidobacteriota > Thermoanaerobaculia > Multivoradales > JAHEKO01 > CALZIK01. Next base: position 46,409 of record CALZIK010000087.1, read on the forward strand.
TCTGAGTCAGCGAAATCGACCCGCAATTGTCGTTCATGCGGATGAAAGGACCGGAAAGATCGGAGGTCATGCTCCCGGTGGCCGCGAGATTGCCGCCCGTGCTGGTGGTCTGTGTTCCGCTGGTGGTCGAAATACTGGCAAACGGCATCGGCCATCCCGGTTGCTCGACGCCATCGGGAACGATGCCGTCGTTGGTGACCGGTAAAACGCCGCCCTTGACCTCGGCGTATCGGTTGGTGTCTTGAAACGAGATCAGCTCTCCCGAATGAGCATCCACCAGCGCCTCCCAGCTCCCCAGGTCGCCATCGAAAGACGGCCGGATGACATGGGCGAGTCGGTAGCTGTAGCCTTTACCGCGCTCGACCTTGCCGCTCTTCGCCAGCGGCACGAGGACGAGCTCGCTCTTGGTCGCAGGCCCGCTCGGTGCATGGGGCTGAACGTACGACCGGACCGCTTTCCAAGCGACCTCGCCCGAAACCGAGGGCCGCGTCGCCACGTCGATGTCCCCCCACTTCTCGGTACCGATGAGAACCAGGTTGCCGCTGTTGACAACCGCGGTCAGATAGCTGCCGCGCACGGGAACACCGCCAACGACTCGCTGCTGGAAGATCTGAGCGATCCTGCCGCCTTGGTGCAGGCTGATGCGTCCCGGCCCGGGAGCTTCGGCGAGATCCACCCGCAGTAGCTCGGCATTGCGCACCAGGTAGCCGCGAAAAGCGGAGTCGATCGCGGCGCGCAGGGACGCCTTGCTCGTGGGAGCTTGCAGTCCGGCGGTTTCCCAGCTCAGCAGGTTTCCTGCGCCGGAGCCGGGA
>CALZIK010000088.1 GCA_945787635.1 Thermoanaerobaculia bacterium
ATCTGCGGCTTTCCCGGGTCCTGGACGACTGGCTCGAGCCTCGGACCGAGGGTAGCGCGACCCATGTTTCGCGGCGCCGGGTGCCGCCGCCGGCTGTCCAGAGGGGCGCTTGCCCATCTTCACGGGCTGTTGGCGCAGCGCGAGCCCGTGGCCGTGGACCTCGGAGGAGGCTGGCGGATGGAGGACTCAGCAGGCGCCGAGCTGCGCGTGCTGCAGCCAGCCGCTCGGACCGCGCCGTTCGCCTATAATCTGGAGGTACCCGGAGAGGTTCGCCTCGGTGAGCTCTCTTCATCGTTCCGGCTCTTGCCGGGGTGCTCCGAACCGTGGATGTTTCGTGGCTCCCCACTCCGAGCTGGGCTGGATTTGGCCCTCGAGCCGGGAATCCAGTTGACCGTCAGGAACCGCCGCCCGGGAGATCGCGTCCAACCTCTGGGCAGCCGGCATCATAAGAAGCTCAAAGACCTCCTGATCGACCATGGCGTGCCCCGGAATGAACGTGATCGACTCCCGCTCCTGTGCCATAGTGACCGGATTCTCTGGGTTCCGGGAGTGACCATCGATCATGAGACCCGGATCAGGGAAGGCTCGAGAGTGTGGATAGCGGAGATCGTCCCGGATGAATGAAAAGCGCTTGCAGCTGCTGTACGACGAGACGACCATCGCCACCAACGTCCGTGATCTCGGGCGGCGGCTGGAGGCCGATCACGCCGGTACGACGCCGGTTCTGGTATCGATCGTCGGCGGCTCGGTGGTTTTTCTCGCCGACCTTCTCCGATCGATCGAGCAGCCGGTCCGCTACGAGGCGGTCCAGGTGCAGTACTCGGCCTCTTCGAGCCGTGACGACGTCATGCAGATTCACTTTCCAATCAGCCTCAACGTGACCGGGCAGTCGCTGGTGGTTCTCAAGGACGTGGTCGCGACCGGCGTGATCGAGAACTACCTGCTCACCCAGCTCACCGGTCTCGGCGCGCGGCAAGTCCGGTTCGTGGCTCTGATCGACCTTCCCGAAGAGCGAAAATCGGATTTTCATGTCGACTACCGCGTTTTCACACCCCGCCGCCCGGGAATCTTCGTCGGCTACGGGCTCAAACGGGATGGGATGTTCGGGAATCTTCCTTACCTTGCACGGCTCACCCTGGAAGAACAGGCGTAGTGGAATTTGAGGCCCCCAACCCTCGTTGGCTAGTTCAAGGAGACCTGGTTTCGTGAACCCAGCTGTTCGTACACTCATCCTCTGGATCGCGATTTTCGTCGTGGTCATCGTCCTCTGGAACACCTTCCAGGCCGGGCGCACCAACCAACACGAGCTCACGTTCACCGAGTTCATGGAGCAGGTCAACGACCAGCGCGTCGCCGATGTGACCATCCGCGGCAAGGAGCTCACCGGCACCTTCAAGGCCGGCGGGCAGTACGCCGAAGAAGAGCAGTTCGTGGTCACTACGCCCGACTATCCGGACCTGGTGAAGGAGCTCCGCGAGGCGGGCGTGGTGATCTCGGCCGAAGAGCCGAAAGACAACCCGCTGCTGCAGTTTCTCTTGGGCTGGGCTCCGTTTCTCCTTTTGATCGGCCTGTGGATCTTCTTCATGCGCCAGATGCAGTCGGGAGGCAACAAGGCGCTTTCGTTCGGCAAGAGCAGGGCCAAGCTGCTGAGCGCGACCGGCAAGAAAGTCACCTTCAAGGACGTGGCCGGCGTCGAGGAAGCCAAGGAAGAGCTCTCCGAGATCGTCGAGTTCCTGAGCGAGCCGCAGAAGTTCCAGAAGCTCGGAGGCAAGATTCCCAAGGGCGTGCTGCTGATGGGCTCGCCCGGCACCGGAAAGACCCTTCTCGCCCGGGCCATCGCGGGCGAGGCGAGCGTCCCGTTCTTCTCGATCTCCGGCTCTGACTTCGTGGAAATGTTCGTCGGCGTCGGCGCGAGCCGAGTGCGCGACCTGTTCGAGCAGGGCAAGAAGAACGCGCCCTGCTTGATCTTCATCGACGAGATCGATGCCGTGGGGCGGCATCGCGGGGCCGGGCTGGGCGGCGGGCACGACGAGCGCGAGCAGACGCTGAATCAGCTGCTCGTGGAGATGGACGGCTTCGAGTCCAACGAGGGCGTCATCCTGATTGCCGCGACCAACCGGCCGGACGTCCTGGACCCCGCCCTGCTCCGACCCGGCCGATTCGACCGACGGGTGGTCGTGGACCGGCCCGACATCAACGGGCGCAAGGGCATACTCGAGGTTCACACCCGCGAGATTCCACTCGGCGAAGATGTCGAGCTGCGGGTTATCGCCCGCGGTACCCCCGGCTTTTCAGGGGCCGACCTCGCCAACCTGGTCAACGAGGCCGCTCTGGTCGCGGCTCGGCACAATCGCACCCACGTCGCCATGGAGGACTTCGAGTGGGCCAAGGACAAGGTGCTCATGGGCGTCGAGCGCAAGACCTTGATTCTCACCGAGGACGAAAAGACGGTCACCGCCTATCACGAGGCCGGTCACGCCCTGGTCGCCGCGTTCACGCCGGGAACCGATCCTCTCCACAAGGTGACGATCATTCCGCGAGGCCGCGCTCTGGGCGTCACGATGCAGCTGCCCACCGAGGACAAGCACAGCTACACCAAGAGCTACGTCGAGAATCAGATAGCGATCCTCATGGGAGGCCGACTCGCCGAAGAGCTGAGCCAGGAGGACATCACCACCGGCGCGGGCAATGACATCGATCGCGCGACCGACATGGCCCACAAGATGGTCTGCGAATGGGGCATGTCGGAGCTCGGGCCACTGTCATTCGGAGGTAAGGACGAGCCGGTGTTCCTCGGTCGCGACTACGCCCAGCGCACGGAGTACAGCGAAGACACCGCGATCCGGATCGACCGGGAGGTCGAGCGGATCGTCAAAGAAGCCACCGAAAGGGCGCGGAAGCTCCTCACCGAGTATCAAGACGTGCTCAACGCGCTCGCTGAGCGCCTGCTGGAGTTCGAGTCGATCGACGGACGTGAGGTCTACAAGCTGATCCACGAGATGACCGGGCTCGACTTCGCCCCGGCCGGCCCAAAAGAGCCGGCAATGCCGACCGATGATGGTATGGATGCCGGCTTGGAGTCCGAAGAGCAGGAACCCGAGCCCGACTCCGGGGGACTCGGAATGCCGGTTCCACCGACCCCAGACCCGGTCTCTTGATCTCATTGAACCCGCATACCCGCGAGCGGCCTCGACGCGCCGCGCGCGGTTGCTTCCTTATTCCAGTCAGCGCCACGCAGGGTGCCCGATTTCTCAGCTCCCTGCTAGACTACGAAGCCGACGCGTGGGTTTGCGGTTTTGATGACGGCTTCAACGATCAACCGAGCCAACCATAGTTTGCCGCCGTCGGACCGCGCCGGAGCGGGGGCGGCAAGGCAACCCGAACTCGTTTCGCGGCGGCTCGTTGCGGAAGCGAGCCCCGGGACCGTCGGCTGATGGACGCGGCGTCCTGGCTGGAGATCGTCACCTGGCGAGATCTCCTCGATATCGCTCTGGTCGCCGTCGTTTTCTACAATCTTCTGCTCCTGATTCGGGGCACCCGAGCCGTTCAGGTGCTTCTCGGCATGGTGTTCTTCGGCGCCATCTACTGGGCCGCCCGCCTGGCTGAGCTGGCGACTCTCGAGACCATCCTGCGCAGCCTGCTCATTTTTCTTCCCTTCGCGGTGATCGTCCTTTTTCAGCACGAGATCCGGCGCGGTCTGGCGAATTTCGGCCGCAACCCGCTTCTCACCTTCGGAAGCCACCAACTGACCGAGACCACGATTCACGAAGTCGTGCTCGCGGCATCCGCCCTCGCCAACCAGAGAATCGGCGCGCTGATCGTGTTGCAACGACTCGAGGGGCTGCGCAACTACGTGGAGAATGGCATCCGCATCGACTCGCGCGTCTCCTATGACTTGCTGGTCAACATCTTCACTCCCGGAACACCTCTGCACGACGGCGCCGTGATCGTCTACGACAATCGCATCGCGGCGGCGGCTTGCTTTCTGCCGGTGGCACTGGATACCGAGGTTTCGACCGAGCTCGGCACTCGCCATCGCGCCGCGCTCGGGATTTCCAGTGAATCGGACGCGCTGGCGGTGGTGGTTTCGGAGGAGACCGGCGTCATCTCCCTGGGCGTTGCCGGGGAGCTGGTTCGCGATCTCGATTCCAAGGCACTGCGGAATCACTTGTACAAGTACTTGATCGCCGATCTCGGAGGCAGCGGCGAGGGCACGCAATGACCAAGAAGCAGACACTGTGGGTGCTGCGCGGCCTCGCCCTTGGCCTGGCGGTGGTGACGTGGATGTTCATCACCTCTTCGCGTACGGTCGAGACCGAGACCGCCGAGACCACGATCGAGCCGTCGGTTCAGTACAACAATCCAGCCGCCAATGACCTCATCGTCCTCAATCCGGTGTTGCGCGTCCAGGTCCGCCTGCGCGGACCCGCCAGCCTGATCAGCGCGCTCAATCCGGCGCAGGTCACCGTGGTCGTCGACCTGCGCGACGCTCGGAAGGGCATGGCGGAATTCCCGCTCGTTCCCAGTGACGTGGTCCGGCCCCAAGGGCTGGAAGTCCTGTCGATCGAGCCGAACTTGCTGGAGCTCGAGATCGACCGCGTCGCCAGCGAAATCCGGCCGGTCGCGCCGCGGCTTTCGGGTGAGCCGGCGGCCGGCGCCATCGCCGGCACGCCCACAGTCGAGCCGCCCACGGTCCTGGTGAGGGGGCCGGAGTCGATACTCGCGACGATCGAGAGTCTCGCCACGCGACCGGTCCGCCTGGAGGGCCATGCTCTCGACTTCGAGGAACAGGCGCTGATTGTCTCCCCCAGCCCATTGGTCCAGATCCTGCAGCCCAGCGTGGTCACTGTTCGTGTGCCACTGGCGATTCCCGGCCAGCCCGAAAACGGCGGCTAACGCCCCGGTTACCATGACCTCCCCTCCTCGCCTCTTCGGTACCGACGGCATTCGAGGGCCGGCCGGCCGGCCGCCCCTGGACGCAGCCTCTCTCGCGCGCCTCGGACGAGCGCTCGGCGGATACCTGACCTCGGCGGGGCCCGAACCTCGGGTGCTTCTCGGTGGAGACACCCGGAGCTCCACTCCGCAGATCTGTTTCGCGCTGGCGACCGGACTCGAAGAAGCCGGCTGCGCGACGCGATACGGCGGAGTTCTCCCGACGCCGGCAGTGGCTCGCTTGACCGCCTCGACCGCAGCCGCCGCCGGCATCGCGGTTTCGGCCAGCCACAATCCGTTCCCCGACAACGGCGTGAAGCTCCTCGACGGAGCCGGCTTCAAGTGGCCCCGAGAGCTCGAGGTCGAGCTCGAGCGTCGATTCGCCGCGCTGCCGCGGGTGACGGCTGCTTTCCAACTCGAGGACCTCGAGAACCTCGAGATCGACCCGACCCTGGCAGAGCAGTATCTCGCCGAGCTCTCGAGTCTCTTCTCGCCGAACGCCTTCCAGGGACTCTCGGTGCTCCTGGATACCGCCCACGGCGCCGCAACCGGCCACGCAGCAACTCTCTTCGAGGCTCTCGGAGCGCGCGTCGAGTGCGCCGGAAACCGGCCCGACGGAACCAACATCAACCGGAAGTGCGGCTCCACGCATCCGCAGCTGGCCGCCCGCGAAACCGTGCGCACGGCGGCCGACCTCGGATTCGCGTTCGACGGCGACGCCGACCGGGTCATCGCGATCGACGAGACCGGAGCTCCCCACGACGGCGACGCCATGCTGTTCGTGCTCGCCCGCTGGCTCCGGGATCGCGGCGAGCTGGATCCTCCCCGGCTCGTGGCGACGAGCATGAGCAACCTGGGATTGGAAGTCGCCCTTCGCGACGCCGGGATCGAGCTGGTCCGCTGCGAGGTCGGAGACCGCGCGGTCGTCGAGACTCTGCGCCGCGAGAATCTCGTTCTCGGAGGCGAGCAATCGGGTCACATCGTGCACCTGGGGCTTTCCTCCACCGGTGACGGTCTGCTGTCGGCGGCCCTGCTCGCGCGGGTCGTGCGTTCGACCGGGCAGCCGCTCTCGCGCCTGCTCGACGGCTTTCGCCGCTTCCCCCAGATCCTTCGCAATGTGCCGGTACCGAGCAAGCCCGCGCTCGGCTCGCTCCCCGGTGTCACGGCGCAAGCGCGCCGGGTGGAAGCACGCCTCGGAGACCAGGGGCGCCTGGTTCTTCGCTACAGCGGCACCGAGCCCCTGGCCCGCGTGATGATCGAGGGGCGCAACCAAGATGAGATCGAAGAGCTCGCTGAGGACCTGGCAACGACGATCGCCACCGAGATCGACTCACTGGGAAAAAGCGGATGACTCGCCTATCGGTGAACGTCGACCACGTGGCCACGCTGCGCCAGGTCCGCGGCGCCGCCTATCCGGACCCGGTCGAAGCGGCGACGGTCGCCGAGGCTGCGGGAGCCCACGGAATCACCGCCCATCTGCGCTGCGACCGCCGGCACATCCAGGATGGCGACGTCGCCGCGCTCAAGGGCGTGGTCCGCGGAAAGCTCAACCTGGAGATGTCGCTGGCAGAGGAAATGGTCGACGTGGCACTGGCCACCCGCCCCGATCAGGTGACGCTGGTTCCGGAGCGACCGGAGGAGATCACGACAGAGGGCGGGCTCGACCTGCTGCGCCACGAACGCGACGTGATGAAGACCGCACGGAACCTGACCCGAGCGGGTATCTCGGTCTCGCTGTTCCTCGATCCCGACCCCGATCAGGTTCGAGTGGCCGCGCGGCTGCTCGAATGCGTGGAGGGCTTCGAGATCAACACCGACAGCTACAGCAAGTGCGCGCCGGGAGCCTTCGGAGAGGATCTGGCCAAGATCCAAGAGTGCGCGCGACTCGGCGCCCAGACCGGGCTCGCGGTCTACGCGGGGCACGGCCTGACGTCGCAGAACGTCAGACCGATCTCGGCCATACCCGAGATCGAGGAGCTCAACATCGGGCACGCCCTGATCTCCCGGGCGGTCGTGGTCGGTCTCGAGCGAGCGATCGGCGAGATGTTGGCGTCGATGCTGATGCCCCGCTAGCCCCCTCGGCTCGTAAGGGAGACCCTACCGGCATCCGGCGCGCGGCGCTCGGTGCGACAACGAACTTGCCGCACGCGCCACTAGCGCTCGACTTCGATGCGGGCGTCTCGAGGCACTTCCGCTTCTTGGCCGATCACGACGGTCTCGGCAATCGGAAGCAGCACACGATGGACGTTCTGCCCGAACTGGAGGTTCACCTCGTAGTAGCCGTGCGGGCTGATGCTGAGAAGGTCCGCTCGGGAGCCCTTGATTCCCAGGATCTCGTTGTGAATCAGCACTTGGATCGGCAGTTCCATGCTCGGTGACCTCCTAGCAGCGGGCGGCGACAATCGGGACAGCCCCTGAGCCGCGCCACGCGCATTTTGTCAGAAATCGCCACCCGGCCGTCTCACTCGCGCTCGATCTGCCGGCTAAAGCTCGGTCGAACCGTCTTCGCGATACTCCTTGAGCTTTCTCTGGAGAGTTCTGAGACCGATCTCGAGGATCGCGGCGGCCTCCGCCCGCTTGCCTCCGGTCAGCTTCAGCGTCTCGAGGATCGCGCGGCGTTCGATCTCCGCCATCGTCAGCGGTGCTCCGCTAATATTCTGGGTACTCGCTCCCGACCGTCGATCCTGTCCGCCTTGGCGGACATTCGACGGTAGATCCCTGGGGCAGACCTCGTCGCTTTGGTGAAAGATGACCAGCGACTCGAGCACGTTGCGGAGCTCGCGGACGTTGCCCGGCCAAGGGTACGCAGCCAGGACCTCCAGAGCCGCTTGCGATAGCCGCTTCGGGGCTCGGCCGTGCTCGGCGCACAAGCGCTCGAGAAACGTCTCCGCCAAGAGCGCCAGATCGCCCGTCCGTTCCCGCAGAGGCGGAACCACGATGGTGACCACTTTCAAGCGGTAGTAGAGATCTTCTCTGAATTTCCCGTCCACGACCTCGCGCTCGAGATCGCGGTTGGTCGCCGCGATCAAGCGAAAGTCGACATCCAACACGTCGCCGCTGCCGACGCGCATGATCGACCGTTCCTCGAGCACTCGCAGGAGCTTTACCTGCAGCTCCGGATAGAGCTCGCTGATCTCGTCCAAGAACAGGGTTCCTTTGTGGGCGAGCTCGAACTTTCCGATCTTGCGCGCAACAGCACCGGTGAAGGAGCCTTTCTCATGCCCGAACAGCTCGCTCTCGAGAATGTCGGGCGGAATTGCTCCGCAGTTGATCGCCAGGAAGCGCTCCTCGCGGCGCGAACTCGCCTGATGGAGAGCGTTGGCCACCAGTTCCTTGCCGGTTCCGCTCTCGCCCACGATCAACACGCTCGAACGGGTCGGCGCCACCAGCCGCATCTGCTCGAACATCCGCTCCATCGGCTCGGTCTTGCCGATGATGCTCTCGAATCCGTAGCGTTTGTCGAGGCGCTCGCGAAGGGTGGACACCTCTTCCCTGAGTTCCCGATTCTCGAGCAGGTTGGTCACTCGCTGACGCAACTCGTAGAGATCGACCGGCTTGGTCAGGTAGTCGTCGGCTCCGACTCGCATCGCCTCGACCGCCGACTCGATCGATCCGTATCCGGTGACCAGGATCACTCTCAGGTCCAGCCCGCGCTCCGAGACGCCGGCCAGAAAGCCGAGACCGTCCATTCCGGGCATCCTGAGATCACAGATGGCCAGCGTTACACTGGGAGTTTCCTCGATGAAAGCGAGAGCCTTGGCCGCGTCGTCAAAGGTCGAAACGGTCCAACCGGCCTTCTCCAGGGCGATCGCCATCGACTCGCGAGAGCCGGTCTCGTCGTCGATCACGACGACTGTCGGAGTCCTTGCCATAGGTTAGCGATTCTCGCACACCGCGACGCTCGAGCGGGGTCGAGGAATTCGACTAGACTTCTGGTCGTCAATCCCACCCATGGTCTCCTCGCACTCTAACCAACGCGCTCCGATTCGCCTCGAGGGCATCGTCGAGCGCGTCGTGTTTCACAATCCGGACTCGGGTTGGACCGTCCTCAAGCTCGAGAGCTCCGATCACGAGATCGTCGGAGCCGTGGGCAAGCTTCCGGGAGTGCAAGCCGGCGAGGCGCTGAGACTCGAAGGCCGCTGGCAGCGAGACCCGAAGTACGGTCGCCAGTTCCAAATCGATTCCTACACGAGCCTCGAGCCCGCCTCTCTCAAGGGCGTGGAGCGATTTCTCGCCGGTGGCGGGTTACCGGGCGTCGGACCGGCCACGGCGAACCGAATCGTTCGCCAGTTCGGCGACAAGACCCTCGAGGTGCTCGACAGCGAGCCTGAGCGCCTGATCGAGATCAGCGGCATCGGCCGGGTCAAATGCGCCCGGATCGCGAAGGCGTGGAAAGAGCAACGCCTGGCTCGAGACGCCCTGATCTTTCTTCAGCAGCACGAGGTGTCCGCGGCCCTTGCGGTTCGTATCGTCCGCCACTACGGAGATTCATCCGTCAGCGTCGCCAAGAACAACCCCTACCGTCTCGCGGAGGAAGTCTCGGGCGTCGGCTTCACCCTGGCGGACCGGCTCGCTCAGGAGCTCGGCCTGGGCCACGACACCGACGAGCGAGCCGCGGCTGGGCTCTTGTATACCCTACGCCGAGCAGCGGGCGACGGCCACACCTTCCTCGAAATCGGCGACCTCATCGAACGGGCCTCGACCCTGCTCGAGTTGAGCGTCGAGCGCCTTGGCACCGGCCTCGACACCCTGGTTCATCGAAGCGCCGTGGTACGCAGGACGATCGCCGGACACGACACCGCCGCGATCGCGGCGCTGGCCTCATCGGAGAGCGCCATCGCGCGCCGCTTGCGCCGCATCCAAACGACCGCCGCGGCTCCGGCCGTGAGCAGTGTCGACGGGGCGCTCGACTGGTGGCGAAGCCGGCAGGGGCTCGAGCTCGCGCCTGCCCAGGACCTGGCGCTGCGCACGGCTCTTACCGAGAAGGTCATGGTGCTCACCGGAGGCCCGGGTACCGGCAAGACCACCCTGCTCAAGGGCATTCTCGACATCTTCGAGCGTAAACGGCTGCGCGTCCTGCTGGCCGCGCCAACCGGCCGCGCGGCGAACCGCTTGAGCGAGGCGACCGGCAGCGAGGTCAAGACTGTTCACCGGATGCTCGAGTTCGATCCCCACACCGCACGGTTCCGCCGTCACGCCGAGCTGCCTTTGGAAGCCGATCTGGTGGTCGTTGATGAGGCATCGATGCTCGACGTGCCGCTCGCCCACGCCCTGGTCGACGCGGTACCGGACACGGCACGGCTCCTGCTGGTCGGCGACGTGGATCAGCTGCCGTCGGTCGGACCCGGCAAGGTCCTCCAGGACATCATCGCCAGCAAGCGGGTTGCGGTGGCGCGTCTCGAGGACATTTTTCGCCAGGCCGCGGCCAGCCACATCGTCGTGAACGCGCACCGCATCCGCCGAGGAGAGGTACCCACCGCGGAGCGCGCCCGCCCTGACTCCGATTTCTTCTTCATCCGGCGCACGGCGCCGGAAGACGTCCTGCGGACCCTCAAGAAGGTCGTGGGTGAGCGGATTCCGAGGCAGTTCGACCTCGACCCGAAGACCGGAATCCAGGTCCTGACGCCCATGCGGCGAGGGCTCCTGGGTACCGAGAACCTCAATCGCGAGCTGCAAGAGCTGCTCAACCCGACCGGCTCGGTGGCCCGTGTGGGAGGTCATCTTCGCCTCGCGGATCGGGTCATGCAGACCCGCAACAACTACGACCTCGATGTCTTCAACGGCGACATCGGCACCGTGGTCGGCTCGGATGAGGGCGGTCGCCGAATCACGGTCTCCTTTGACGGTCGGAGAGTCGCCTATGAGGGTCCCGCTCTCGATGAGCTGGTTCTCGCCTATGCCTGCACGGTACACAAGTCCCAGGGCTCCGAGTATCCCTGCGTGGTCATGCCGATCCACACCCAGCACTTCGTCATGCTCCAGCGCAACCTGCTCTACACGGCGGTCACCCGAGCGCGCCGGCTGGTGGTTCTCGTGGGTGAGCGCCGCGCGCTACGGATCGCCGTATCGACCCGGCAGGAGGGACTGCGTCAGACGGCGCTCCGAACCGAGCTCGTGGACGGGGACGGTCCGTAGCGAGCCACTGACACGGTCGCGACGCTTCAAGCCCTGCCGTTCAGAGGCGCTCGTCCTGCTCGTTTGGATCGGTGTCCGGTTCAGTGGGCAGGTCCGCGAGCGGCTCGGCGGCGTCCTCCCAGCCGGATGGCTCGTGCGCCGACGGCTCGCTCACGTCGACGAGATCGTCCGCCACCGCGTAGGAACCGTGTGAGGTCCCGTCATAGCCGGGAGCGGTCGGCGCGGACGGCGGCGGCGGCGGCCCCATCAAGTCGCCCCAGGTGCCGAACCGGGTCAGAACCGCTCCCCCGAGGCCGACCGTCCAGGCGACGTAGATCACCAGACACCCGAACAGAGCGAACATGGCGGCGAAAAAGCGGATCGGGCCGGGCCCGAAAGAGAGAATCTCACCGACCAGGGCCCAGATCTCGATCACGCCGACTCCCAGCAGCAGGCTGAAGTACGGGTTGCCGAAGTCCCAGCCGAAACGCTGCTCCGACCACCCGCCGAGGCGAAACGCCACCGCCGTATAGCCGAGGAAAGCGACCAGGATGAAGCCCAGAATCGCAAAGGGCACCAAGAGCAGAAGCGGAATGCCGATGATCGAGATCAGCAGGACGAGGCAGACGAGAACCAGAATCGGCAGGCACAAGATCTGGACCAGCAGGCCGACCAGACCCGACTTCCAGGGCTCGTCGCTGACCTTGCGCGCCACGCGTTCGACCGGATTGCGGGCGATCAGATACACCAGGCAGGCGAGCAGTGCGCAGAACAACACTCCGAGGAGCTCCCACCCCGCTTCGAAGAAGCCGAACCAGCGTGCGTGCTGCCCCCACCGGCGAGCATCTCGGCTCACGTCCCAGTCCCGCCCGCCCCAGTCACCCCAGTTGCCCCAATTGCCCCAGTTTCCAAAATTGCCGAAGTTCAATCGCGGAGCGAACGGCACCTCGATGATCTGCCCGGCGACGTCGATGTCTTCGGCCTGGTCGATGGAGCCGCCCACGCTCACCACGTCGCCCATGATCCGGGCGCCGTCTTCGAGCACGATCGAGCCGCCCACGACCGCCAGGTCCCCCGTGATCTCACCGCTGACGGTCGCGGAACCGCCGATCGCCACCGCGTCACCAATGACCTGGCCCGCGACCGTCAACCGGCCCCCGAACACCACGACGTCGCGATAGACGTCGTCCTCTTCGATCGTCAGATCGCTGCCCACCACGACCTGGGAGTCGGATCGATCGCGGTGCAGCTGGTGGCGCTCGCGTCGTTCGGCTACGCGCTCCTCTACCTCGATTCGGCGCTCCTCGGCCTCTAGCCGGCGCTTCTCGGCTCGGAGGCGACGCTCTTCGGCCCTCGCTACCGCCGCCATGGCGGGCTCGTCCTGATCCTCCGCAGCGTGCGACAGCTCGACCACGGCCTCGGCGAGATCTCCCAGGCGGGCACGCAGCTCGTCTTCCGAGACCCGCTGACCGTCGATCGCGAAGCTGCCCGGCTTGACCTGGATGACGGGAAGCTCGAGCTCACCGTCCAGGGGCTCGAGAAGCCATCCGTCCTCGAGAGGAAGAACGCGGAAGTTCTGCTCGACTTCGGCGAGGACCTCCGGCTCCACCGGCGGCGCGCTCCAGCCCGGCGCCGCCACTATCGCCCAGAGTGCGATCGCTCCGGCGATCACCCATAGCTCCGGCCGGATCCCGCCGGCGGTTTTCCTTGTCAGATTCCTACGCATGGTTCGAACTCCTCTCGACGACGACGACTCCGGCAAGTATCCGGAATGTCGCCAGGGCAAACAAGACAGTGGCCAGCATGAGACCGAGCATCTGTGGCGTCGCAACCACCTCGGCGGCGGTCGCGCCGGCCCGGGAAATCACCTCCCAGCAGGTGACACCGGCGGCCAGACGCCGGGAGACCGCCGCCAGAAAGCCGGCACCGAGATCCACGACCCAGTTGGCACCCCCCTTGAGCCTGAGCGCGGCGACCAGCGTCGGCATGTAGAGCGCCGTGGCGAGGCCCGAGAAGACCAAGGCAAGCGAGACCGCCCACCGGAACGCCCAATGGCTAGCCGCCGGCGCGATACTCGCGCTGGGATCAAAGCCCAGACGCGCCAGGGTGCGCCGCGCCAGAGCCGAGCTCGGCGCCGGCATCGGCAGCAACCTGAAGACCCGTCCCAGCGACTCCTCCGCAGCCGGGTTCTGCCCATCGCGCTCGAGGGTCAACCAGCGTCGCGTAGCTCGTTGCAGTTTTCGACTCGTTTTCATCCGATTCTCAGGGCCTGGAGCCCTTGCTTCCTTCCTCTCATCCTACGATTCCCATCGGCGCCGTGTTTCGCAAGATCCACCTTAATCAGCGCCGTTCAACGCCCCCTACACCGGGATTCCATCCCCGCTTCTCGAGAGCTTCGGCGAGCGCCTTGCGAGCCCTGTAGAGGTGGGTCTTGACGGTGCCCAGCGGCAGGTCCAGGATCCCGGAGATCTCCTCGTAGGAGAGATTCTGCTGAAAGCGCAACAAGAGGATTTCCGCGTACTCGGGGCGCAGTCGGACCAAAGCGCTCTCCAGGTCGCTCGCCAGCTCGCTCCGGGTGAAGTCGTCCTCCGGTGAGGCCCCGCGAGAGACCGCGGTGTTTGCGAGCGCCCAGCCGGCGTCCTCGTCTCGATCCGTACCATCCAAGGACACGGTCGGGACGCGTTTGCGGCGGACATGATCGATGGTGGAGTTGTGAGCGATCTTGAAGAGCCAGCTGGAGAACTTGCGGCTCCGGTCGAAAGACTCCAGGGCCCGAAACGCCTTGATGAAGGTCTCCTGGGTGAGATCCTCGGCGAGAGCGTGGTCTCGAACCATTCGCACGATGATCGAGAACACCGGCCGCTGATAGGTCTCGAGCAGATGCTCATAGGCCATCTGTGAACCCTCGATGGCTTGACTGATCCAGTACCGTTCATTCTTTGCCATCCCAGGACCGAGACCGAAATCGAAACCAACCGCCGTGCATCAGGACCAGACGGAGACCAGGATCACCAGACCGAGCAGCACGCGATACGCGACAAAGAGCGAGTAGTCCTGTCGCTTGACCCACTTGATGAGGAACGTGACCGCCAGGTAGGCCGCGATTCCCGACGCCATGAAGCCGGCCACGAAATCGCCCAAGACTAGCCCTTGAGTACCGAGCGAGTCGAGAAACAGCAACTGCCTGATCGCCACCAAAAGGCTGACTGGAACCGCGAGCAGAAACGAGAATCTGGCTGCCGACGCCCTATCGTAGCCGAGCGCCAGCGCCACCGTCATCGTGATTCCGGCTCGGGAGGTCCCGGGCACCAGAGACAGCGCTTGCCCCAGCCCGATCAACAGGCCGTCCCGCAGGTTCATCTGCCCAAGGCGCCGCGATTTCGCGCCCATCCGGTCGGCGAGGAGAAGCAAAATACCGTAGAGGATCGAGGTGGTCGCGATCAGCACGGGCTCGCGCCCCGTGGTCTCGACGAAATCTTGAGCAAACCAGCCAAAGATCGCCACCGGTGCGGTGCCCAAGGCCAGTGCCGGACCCAGGCCGGGCGGAGGCTGGAAGTCCCCATCGCCAGCGTCCCGGCGGAAAAACGAGCGCGCCGCCTCGGCGAGATCACGGCGCAAGAAAAGCACGATGGCGACCATGGAGCCGAGATGCACCGCGATATCGAAGAACAGCCCCTGGTCTTGCCAACCGAGGAAAAACGACGTCAGGATGACATGCGCCGACGAGCTGATCGGCAAGAACTCGGTGACGCCCTGCACCAGGCCCAGGATGATGGCTTGCGAACCGGTCACGGGCGCGAGGCCCCCCTTCCGGGCGAGCCCGAAGCGGGAGCGGCGCCAAAGCGGAAGGCCGTTGCGGGATTCAGAGTGTTTCCCCCTGCACCGCGCATTCTAAACAGAGTCGGGCGGCTGCGGGTACGGGCTCGAGTGCCCAGCCCTCCGGGCTCCGGCCGCTATACTGCTGCGGCCTAACCTTCGCCATGCAACCCGGTTCCCAATTCTCCAGCGCCGATAGAGGGGATCTTCGACGTCGCGGCATTGCGATCCATGAGGCCGAGCGGCAGCTCGAGCTGTTGGGCCATCCGCCGGCACCGGTCACCTTGACGCGAGCCTGCCGACAGGGAGACGGAATCACCGTGCTGGAGCCCGAGGAATGGACCGAGCTCGAATCCAGCTGGAACCGATTCGCTCTCGAGGCTCGGCCGGTCAAGTTCGTGCCCGCCTCCGGCGCCGCGACCCGGATGTTCGCGTTCGCCAAGGCCGCGGAAGACGCGATGCGCGCCTCGGGTGCGACCGATCTCGCCGGTTTCGCCGCGAGCGGCGAGCTCAGCCCGATGACCGAGCTCCTCGATCGGCTCGATGAGCTCCCCTTCTCCTCCGAGCTCGAACGGGCGGCGCTGGCACGCGGCACCAACCTGAGCGAGCTCCGACGGCGCCCGCTCGATCTGATCGGCCTCCTCACAAAGCCGGACGGATTGGCGTTGGCGTCGCTGCCCAAGGGGCTGATTCCGTTTCACCGCTACGGCAGCGAGTCACGCACCGCGCTCGAGGAGCACCTGCGTGAGGCCGCCCTCTACGTGCGCGGCCAAGGCGACACCGTAACGGTTCATCTGACCGTTTCACCCGAACATCGAAGGGCGTTCGAGACCGAGGCCGAGCGAGCCGCCCGGCTCGCGGGCGCCGCTCATCAAGCACGCTACGAGATCGAGTTTTCGACTCAGAATCCCGCCACCGACACCTTGAGTCTCGGCAGCGACAGCGCCCCGGTACGAAACGGCGAGGGGCTACTGGTCTTTCGCCCGGCCGGCCATGGAGCCCTCCTCGACAACCTGGGCGGCTTGGATGCCGAGGTGGTCTTCGTCAAGAACGTCGACAACGTCGCTCCCTCGGATCGGCACCCGAAGACCGCCGCCTGGAAGAGGCGCCTCGGGGGGCATCTACTGCGGCTCCGGCGAGACGTTTTCGCTCTGCTCGACAGGCTCGAGACACCAGCAGACGATCGCGCCGTCCGGGACGCCCTGGACTTCTTGCAACGCTGGTTCGCGCTGCGCATCTCCGGGGAGCTCGAGGCAAACCCGCCGCACTCGATTCGAGCTCTTCTACTCGAGCGCCTCGACCGCCCGCTCCGGGTCGCGGGCATGGTCCCGAACCAGGGCGAGCCCGGCGGCGGCCCGTTCTGGACGGCCACCTCGGGGGGATTCGAGAGCGGCCAGATCGTCGAAGGCAGTCAAGTCGATCACGCTTCCGCCTCCCAGGTGGCGATCTTTGAAAGCTCGACCCACTTCAACCCGGTCGATCTGGTGTGCTCGCTCCGCGATCGGCGGGGAAGACCCTACGACCTCGCCACCTTCATCGATCCGGATGCCAGCTTCGTCGCCGAAAAGCATCATGGCGGCAGAGCGATCCGGGCCCTCGAGCGGCCCGGCCTCTGGAACGGCGCCATGGCTCACTGGAACACGGCTTTCGTCGAAGTACCGCTTTCCACCTTCACTCCCGTGAAGACGCTGCTCGATCTGCTGCGACCGGAGCACCGGACGCAGACGTGATCAGACAGGACGCTAGTAGGCCTGCAGGTAGCGATCTTGCTCCCAGGGATGAACGTAACTGATGTAGTCCGCCCACTCCGCACGCTTTGCCTGCAGAAAATGGGCGCCGATGTGATCGCCGAGGGCTCCCATGATCACCTTGTCCTTCTCGAGGGCATCGAGCGCGCCGTTGAGGTCCGGCGGCAGCTCGTCGATCTTCCGGCGCTTCTTTTCACGCTGGCTCATCGCGAAGATGTTCTTGTTGACCGGAGGCCCGGCGTGCGCCTTGGTGGCGACGCCGTCGAGCCCCGCGGCCAGCATGACGGCGAACGCCAGATACGGATTGCATGAGGGATCGGGCACTCTGACTTCGCAGCGGGTGGACATGCCGCGCTTGGCCGGAACCCGAACGAGCGGGCTGCGGTTCTTCTCGGACCAGGCGATGTTGGTCGGCGCCTCGTAGCCCGGCACGAGGCGCTTGTAGGAGTTGACCAGTGGGTTGGTCACGGCGACGAACGACTTCGCGTGCCTCAAGATGCCGCCGATGTATCCCATCGCCACCTGGGAGAGCTCCCACTCCCCGGTCTTGGCGTAGAAGGCGTTTCTGCCGCGCCGGTCCAGCAGACTCTGGTGGACATGCATGCCCGAGCCGTTCACACCCAGCAGCGGCTTGGGCATGAACGTGGCGTGAAGACCGTGATCGCGGGCGACTTTCTTGACCACGAACCTGAAGGTGGCCACCTTGTCGGCGCCGTCCACCGCCTCGGTGTATTTGAAATCGATCTCGTGCTGTCCGGGAGCGACCTCGTGGTGGGCGGCTTCGACCTCGAAGCCCATCGACTCGAGCACCACGACGATATCCCGTCGGCATTCCTCGCCGAGATCGACCGGGGTGAGGTCGAAGTAGCCGCCGACGTCGTGTGTTTCGACCAGAACTTCGCCGGCATTGTTCTTTTGAAAAAGGAAGAACTCCGCCTCCGGTCCGACCACCATCTTGTAGCCCCTGTCTTTCGCCATAGCCACCTGACGCTTGAGCGCGAGGCGAGGGCAGCCCTCGAACTCCGCGCCGTCCGGGCGGTAGATATCGCAGATCAGCCTCGCGACCCGGGTGCCATCGCCGCTCGTCCAGGGATTGACCTGAAAGGTGTCGCTGTCCGGCACCAGCAGCATGTCCGACTCTTCAATACGGACGAAACCCTCGATCGACGAGCCGTCGAACATGATCTGACCGTCGAGCGCCTTCTCGAACTGGCTGCGCGGGATCTCGACGTTCTTGAGAGTGCCCAAAAGATCGGTGAACTGAAGGCGCAAGAAACGCACTTTCTCACGATTGACGGCTTTCAGAATCTCGGCTCGGCTGGTCACAGTGCTCTCCCCTTTGTGTCGTTCGCGCGCAATTTAGAGGACAATCCGGCAAAAAGCAAGGCATTTCTGAAGTTTTGCGTCTAAAATTTACCCACAAGTTGCTTAAACCAGAGCTCAGCACGATCTAGGGCCGGCGCACCGCGCGGGCTCACGGCTATGCTAGGATCCTGCGGATTCGAACCGACCCGAACGGGAGAACACATTGGGAGAGGACGCGATCAAACTGCCTCTACTCGGCTGGGAGCTTCCACGGCCCCGGAAGTGGGACATCGTCGCTCTCATCGCGCTCGTCGCGTCGGTTGGCTTGGCCGGCTTCAATCTTCAGGCTGCGCTCGGCCAGCCACCGGGCGCCTCGATCGCGGGCGGGCTCACGGCGACCATGGTGCTGGCTCAGTTGACCCTCTCGAGCTTGAGCCTTCTGGTGCTCGGTAAGACCGCCACGGAAGGCACGCTCTGGGGCAACCTGATTGCGGTCGCCGCGCTTCTCGCCGGCGTCAGCGGAGTTCTGCTGGCCACGGCGCTCTGGGCCGTGGCTTGAAGCGCGAGCAGTCACTCGGCTCGATTTGAACCGCTCCCGATCAATATCCGTATCTTGTGCGAACCGAGCGGCCCGCTCCGATGGCGCGCCAGACTTGAAACGCCATGCCTGAAGCGAGCTCCGATACCACCGACCGGCGATCCGCTGCGATCAAGATCGTGGCGACTCTCGTGGCCCTGGCGGCGCTGGTCTGGCTCGGCCGCCAACTCGGCGCCTATGTGCCGGTGTTCGCCGAGTGGGTCGCGAGCCTGGGAGTCTGGGGCCCGCTGGTCTTCATCGCCGGCTACGCGCTCGCCACCGTCGGGTTCATACCCGGCTCCCTCTTGACGCTGGCGGCCGGCGCGATCTTCGGGCTGGCCAAGGGGACCATCGTCGTTTTCATCGGCGCGTCTCTTGGCGCCTGCGCGGCCTTTTTCGTCGCACGCTACCTCGCGCGCGGCTGGGTCGAACAGAAGCTCGAATCGAACCCCCGGTTCCGGACGATCGACCGGGCGGTGGCGCAGCAGGGTCGCAAGATCGTCTTTCTCCTCCGCCTGTCGCCGGTCTTTCCGTTCAACCTGCTCAACTACGCTCTCGGCCTGACCAAGGTCCGATTCGCCGACTATCTGGTGGCTTGCTTCGGCATGATTCCCGGAACGTTTCTCTATGTCTACTACGGCAAGGCACTCGGCAGCCTCGCCGCGGTGGCCGGCGGAGCCGAAGTTGAACGCGATACCGGCTACTGGGTGGTCCTTGTACTCGGCCTGCTCGCGACGGTGATCGTGACCACGATCGTCACTCGGATCGCCAGAACGGCCCTTCGCCAGGAGGTCTCCGATGACTGACCCGGGCACAAACGACCTTCGCGATCTGGATACCGAGCTGCGCGAGGTTCTCGAGCCACTGGACGATCACAACCGGCGCCTCCTCGACAACGTCCATCCGCTCGACTGGCGCAATCCGGAGCCCGCGGAGCGCTATCACCTGGTCGTCGTCGGCGGCGGCACGGCCGGCCTGGTCAGTGCCGCCGGGGCGGCGGGGCTGGGCGCCCGCGTCGCACTGGTCGAAAAGAGGCTCCTCGGCGGGGATTGCCTCAACTACGGCTGCGTTCCCTCCAAGGCGCTGATCAGCGCCGCCAGATCATGGCGATCCGCTCGCGGCCCCAGGAACTTCGTATCTCCCACGGCCGAGGGGCAAGGCGACTTCGGCGCGCCCCGAGCCGAAGGTCCGGGAGATTTCTCCAAGGTGATGGAGCGAATGCGTCGATTGCGAGCTGACATCAGCCGGCACGACAGCGCACGACGGTTTCGCGACCTCGGCGTGGACGTATTCATCGGCGAAGGTCGCTTCGTGGCGTCCGACGCGCTCGAAGTCGCCGGCAGGCGGCTGGTGTTCCGACGGGCGGTGATCGCCACGGGCGCCAGCCCCATGGTTCTTCCGATCCCCGGGCTCGCCGACAGCCAGTTCCTCACCAACGAAACCGTCTTCACCCTGAACGAGCTGCCGGAGAGACTCGCGATCATCGGCGGCGGGCCGATCGGATGCGAGCTGGCCCAGGCCTTTGCTCGCTTCGGAAGTCGAGTCTCGGTCTTCGATCTCGCGCCTCATGTTCTGTCGCGCGAGGATGCCGACGCCGCCGGGATCGTCCAGAACGCCCTGATCGAGGACGGAGTGGATCTGCAGCTCGGCGCTCAGATCCGAACCGTCGCCTCTGAAAGAGGCGAAACTACGGTCAGCTTCGGGCGCGACGGAGAAAAACAGGAGAAGCGCTTCGACAAGCTCCTTCTTGCGGTCGGCCGCGCCCCCAACGTGAACGCCATCGGCCTCGAGGCCGCCGGCGTCAAGTTCTCGAAGCAAGGTGTCGAGGTCGACGACCGCCTGCGGAGCTCGAACTCGCGGATCTACGCGGTCGGCGACGTCGCCTCCCGGTTCAAGTTCACCCACGTCGCTGACGCCCTGGCGCGAATCGCTATCCAGAACTCGCTCTTTTTCGGGCGCAAGAAGGCCAGCGACCTGGTGGTTCCCTGGTGCACCTACACCGATCCGGAGATCGCCCACGTCGGCCTCTACGAACAGGACGCCGAAGAGAAAGGCATCGAGGTCGAGACCCTGACGATTCCACTCTCGGACGTGGATCGCTCGGTGCTCGAAGGCAGGACCGAGGGTTTCCTCCGACTGCATGTTCGCAAGGGAAAAGACCAGATCCTCGGGGCCACTCTGGTGGCCGATCACGCCGGCGACATGCTCGGCGAGCTGTCCCTTGCGGTCACCAACAAGGTGGGCTTGAACCAGATCGCCGGCACCATCCACGCCTACCCGACCCAGGCCGAGGTGATCAAGAAAGCCGCGGACACCTGGCGCCGCGGCAAGCTGACGCCGACGGTGTCGAAGATCTTCGAGATCTTCTTCCGGGTCTTCAAGTAGGGCCTGGGCCCGAAACACCAGGTCGCTCGCACGTACCGCAGTCGATCGCGGCTCACCGGCTCGACTCACTGCTTCGAAGCGAGAGAGGTACACGCTGGCTTCTGCAGCCGGAAGATACAAGGCTTGCGACCGAGAGGTACCGGAAGCGTACTCAAGTACGCTGAGGACAACCTCGAGGGAGCGTAACGCCGTAGATTCTGGTTGCAGGAGCCAGCGAGGGCGGCTACTTGAAGCGGGAGCGCAAGTACTCCCGATTCATCTGCGCGATGAAATCGATCGAAATCCCCTTCGGGCAGACCGCTTCGCACTCGGCGAAGTTGGTGCAGCTGCCGAAGTAGCTCTCCATGACCTCGACCATCTTGGTCGCGCGGGCGAATCGCTCGGGCCTCCCCTGCGGCAGCTCGGCCAGATGCGAGATCTTCGCCGAGGTGAACAGCTGGGCGGCGCCGTTGGGGCACTGCGCGACGCACGCGCCGCAACCGATGCACTCGGCGGCATCCATCGCCCGCTCGGCGTCATCCCGGGGCACGGGGATCAGATTGGCTTCGGGCGCGCTACCGGTATTGACCGAAATGTACCCTCCGGCGCCGATAATCTCGTCGAACGGGCTGCGATCGACCACCAGATCCTTGAGAATCGGAAACGCACGCGAACGAAACGGCTCCACTCGGATCTCGTCGCCGTCGCGGAACTTGCGCATGTGGAGCTGGCAGGTCGCGGTCCCCGATTCCGGGCCATGCGCAGAGCCGTTGATCATCACACCGCAGGAGCCGCAAATGCCCTCTCGGCAGTCATGGTCGAAAGCCACCGGCTCCTCGCCCGATTCGATCAACTCTTCATTCAAAACATCGAGCATCTCGAGAAACGACATATCCGGAGACACGTCGTCGCGAGCATAGGTCGCGAAGCTACCGCCGTCGTTCGCGTTCTTCTGCCGCCAGATGTGGAGTTTCAAACGCATGACCGGCTCACTTGTAGCTTCGTTGAGAGGGAGGTACGTTCTCGAAGTCGAGCTCTTCCTTGTGCAGGCGCGGGGTGTCTCCAGCGCCGGTCCATTCCCAGGCCGCGACGTACTTGTAGTCCTCGTCGTTTCTCCGGGCTTCACCCTCCTCGGTCTGGTATTCCTCACGGAAATGAGTTCCGCACGACTCTTCGCGGTCGAGTGCGTCTCGGCACATCAGTTCGGCGAGCTCGAAATAGTCGGCGACTCGGCCGGCCTTCTCGAGCGACTGATTGAGATCCGCGGCCGCGCCCGGTACACGGACATTCCTCCAATACTCCTCGCGCAAGGCCTGGATCTTCGCGATTGCCGCCTCGAGCCCCTTGCGATCCCTGGACATCCCGCATTCGTCCTCGCAGACCTTGCCCAGCTCTCGGTGCAGCGAGTCCACCGTGCGCTTGCCTTGAACCGACAAGAGCCTGTCGAGCCGGTCGGTGACCTCGCCCTCGACCTCGCGGAAGGCCTGATGGTCGGTCGGCAGCGGCTCTTCGCCCATGCGCGGCGCGAGGTAATCGCCGATCGTGTACGGCAGGACGAAGTAGCCGTCCGCCAGACCCTGCATCAGCGCCGAGGCGCCTAGCCGGTTGGCGCCGTGATCCGAGAAGTTGGCCTCGCCGATCACGAAGAGGCCGGGAATGGTGGACATGAGGTGGTAATCGACCCACAGCCCGCCCATCGTGTAGTGCGGCGCCGGATAGATTCGCATCGGCACCGCATACGGGTCTTCTCCGGTGATCCGTTCGTACATTTCGAAGAGATTGCCGTACTTGGCGGCCACCGCGTCCTTGCCCAGACGAGCGATAGCGTCGGCGAAATCGAGATAGACGCCTCTGGCGCCATGGCCGACGCCGTAGCCCTCGTCGCAAACCGTCTTGGCGGCGCGTGAGGCGATGTCGCGCGGCACCAGGTTCCCGAACGCCGGGTAGCGGCGCTCGAGATAGTAGTCGCGCTCGGCCTCCGGAATCTGATCCGGCGAGCGGCTGTCGCCCCCGGCCTTCGGCACCCAAATTCGACCGTCGTTGCGCAGCGACTCGGACATCAAGGTGAGCTTTGACTGGTAGTCGCCATGCTGCGGGATGCAGGTCGGGTGAATCTGCGTATAGCACGGGTTGGCAAACAGGGCACCGCGCCGGTGCGCCCGCCAGATGGCCGTTGCGTTGCAGCCCTTGGCATTGGTCGAGAGGAAAAAGACGTTCGCGTACCCGCCGGTCGCGAGCACCACGGCATCGGCCGACCACGAGGCCATCGTTCCGTCAGCGAGATCACGAGTGACGATCCCCCGGGCTCTACCGTCTTCCACCACCAGGTCGAGCATCTCGGTCTTGGCGTGCATCCGAACCGTTCCGGCCGCCACCTGACGTGAGAGCGCCTGGTAGGCGCTCAGCTGGAGCTGCTGCCCGGTCTGCCCGCGCGCGTAGAACGTCCGCGACACCTGGGCGCCGCCGAACGAGCGGTTGGCCAGGCCGCCACCGTACTCACGGGCGAATGGAACGCCCTGAGCAACGCACTGATCGATGATGTTGACGCTGACTTCGGCCAGACGGTGCACATTCGCCTCTCGTGACCGAAAATCACCGCCCTTGACGGTGTCGTAGAAGAGCCGCCAGACGCTGTCGCCGTCGTTCTGATAATTCTTGGCCGCGTTGATTCCACCCTGTGCCGCGATCGAGTGCGCACGGCGGGCGCTGTCCTGATAGCAGAAGCAATCGACGTGATACCCGAGCTCGCCGAGGCTGGCCGCCGCCGAGGCTCCGGCAAGCCCGGAGCCCACGACGATAATTGAGAACTTCCTCTTGTTCGCCGGGTTCACCAGCTTGAGATCGAACTTGTGGCGGGTCCATTTCTCGGCCACCGGGCCGGCCGGCACTTTTCCATCTAGCTTCATTGTCAACTCACCCAACCCATCAAGACGGATACCGCAAGGCTGATGTTGCCCAGCGAGACGACCAGGGCGATCGAAAGCGCCAGCGGACGACGCCAGGCGTTGACGCGCTCGTGGTTCAGGCCCAGCGTCTGAAAGGCGCTCCAGAATCCGTGGAAGAGGTGAAAGCCGAGGGCGACCTGAGCTACGACGTAGATGGCGACCACCCACCAGACTCGAAAACCCTCGACGAAATTGCGATGGACATTGCCCGGCTCGAAATCGGGATGTGCCCAGCTCATGCCCCAGGTGAAATGTGCCAGGTGGTAAAGGACGAAAAGCAAGATGATGACGCCGCCCCAGCGCATGGTGCGCGAGGCGTAGGTCGCCTGCTGCGCGGTCAGCGTGTAATAACGCTTCGGCCGCGCCTTGCGGCTCAGACGCGTCAGGCTCCACGCCGAATGGATGTGCACGAGAACCGCTCCGAGCAGAACCACGCGCGCGATCCAGAGAGCGCCGTTGTGCGGCAGCAGGGGGCTGCCCATCTCGCGCAGCCAGTCGGCATACCCGTTGTACTTCTCGGCGCCCAGGAACGCCTTGAGGTTCCCGGCCATGTGCCCAAGCACAAAGCCCACCAGAAGCAGACCGCTCAGGGCCATGGCGGCCTTCTTGCCGAGTGCCGACCCGTAGGTTTTGCCGATCCAACTCATCTCGAGCGACTCTAGTGTACGCGATATTTCAGCCGAATTACGCCAGAAACCCAGATGGGCGGATCTCCTATCCGGCGTTCCGGCGCTTCTTTCCGCCTCTGCGGCGACGCCGCCCCCGGCGTTTGGGTGGACGCTCGCCGGACGGCGAGGTCGCCTGCGTGTGAGCCCTCGCGACTCGCCGCCACTGGCGAAGCTCGGAGGGATCCGAATCCGTCGCATCGACCCAGGCTTCGTACACGAGAAGCGCATCCTTGAAGAAGGGCCGACGAGAGAAGTTGACCCGTTCGCGGACAGATCCGCCTAGTTCCAGCTTGCGCAGTGCGCTCACGGTGTGAACCACCTGCTCGACCTTGTGCTTCGCCAGCGACAGACGCTGAAAGAGCGGGCTCGCGATCGAGGCGATGCTCTCGCGCACGGCCCTCGAGTTCGCCTTCGCTCCGAAGGCATTCGGATTGGCCAGGACGATTGCCGGCAACAGAAGGCAAGAGTACAGACCGATCTCCGAAGGCGCATCGTTCTTGGCGGCCTTGCGGTCGAGCAATCGGATGACTTTGGAAAAGTCGCCAAGACCTCTCGACTGGGCTTCGAAGATCGCACCGAGCTCCGGAAACAAAGCCCTCGCAAGTCCCAGCTCCTCCATCCATTGCATGGCCCGAGCGGCAGCGCCGCAACGAAAGATCTGCCCGATTTCCTCGGCCAGCCGAGCAGGCGCGGCCTTGTGAATCTCCTCGGCGTGCCGAACGATCCCTTCCTGCGTCGCGGCGTGGATCGTGAAGTCCAGTCGTGCCGCCATCTCGCAAGCGCGGGTCATTCGAACCGGGTCCTCCTGGAAACGCAGATCCGGATCTCCGATCACCCGAATCACCCCCGCCTCGAGATCGTCGATGCCGCCTACATAGTCGATCACCGAAAAATCGGCGATGTTGTAGAACAGAGCGTTGACCGTGAAGTCGCGCCGGAACGCGTCTTCGGCGGGCGACCCGAAGACGTTGTCATCGGTGATCAGGAGCTCGCCGGGAGCGCCGTTCTGCGCTTCGGGATCGGGATCGCGACGAAAGGTCGAAACCTCGATGATCCCCTCCCTGAAGTAGATGTGAGCCAGCCGAAACCGTCGGCCGATGATCCGCGAGTTGCGAAAGAGCTTCCGGATCTGAGGCGGTCGCGCGTTGGTTGCGATGTCGTAGTCCTTGGGCGCGCGGTCGAGCAGGTGATCGCGCACGCTACCGCCGACCAGATAGCCGAGGAAGCCAGAGCGGTTCAGGCGATTGAGAACCTTGAGGGCGTTCTCATGAACGCGAGACCGTGACAGCTCGTGCTCGGCTCGGGGAACGATTCGCGGTTCCGGCAGTTCCCGAGCACTCACCCAGGCATTATAGAGGCCGAGACGACGTCACGCCGAGGCGGGCTCGGAAGAGCCCGCCTCCGCGACCGGCGATCGGGTTCCGAGGGCTAGTCGTGGCCACGGGGCCGGGCGCGGCGCGCGCCGGAGCGGG